>JABDJU010000157.1 GCA_013003325.1 Acidimicrobiales bacterium | reverse complement strand
GATCGTCACCGGCGCCACCTGGCACTTTGTGTCCCGTCAGATCTACACCGGATCGGGCAAGGTGGGCTCCGAGCTGCCCGGCGTCTCGATCCACGATGTTCCCTACCAGCTGACCCAGCGGGCGGAGCACTTCGAAGAAGAGGTCGGGCTCGAAACCACGCTCAAACGTCCGATCGTCAACACCCGCGACGAACCCCACGCCGACTCTCAGAGATACCGTCGCCTCCACGTCATCGTGGGCGATGCCAACATGGCCCAGGCGGCCACCTTCCTCAAGGTAGGTACCAGTCAGATCGTGTTCGCCATGATCGAAGATGGCGCCATGAACCTCGACCGAGAATTCGAAGATCCCGTCGCGGCCATGCACCAGGTCAGTCACGATCTCACATTGGCCGAGCCGCTGCGCCTTCACGGCGGAACGACAATGACCGCCCTCGAAATCCAATACGACTTGCTCGAACAAGCCGAGGCCTACACCGCCCGGCGAGGCTTCGACAACCTGGGGGGCGAGATCGTCGGCAAGCAGATCCTCAGCATGTGGGGCGAGGTGCTGGCCGGCCTCGAGACCGATCCCGACTCGGTGGCATCGATGGTCGACTGGGTAGCGAAACGCAGGATTCTCAACGGGTTCCAGGACCGGCATGGATGCGACTGGGACGACTCGAGACTCAGAGCCCTCGATCTCCAATACCACGACATGCGTCCTGGCAAATGCCTGGCGGCCAAGGCCGGGCTGATGAGTCTGGTCGACGACGACGACGCCGAGCATGCGATGACCAACCCGCCCGACGACACCAGGGCGTACTTCCGGGGGCGCTGCCTGAAGAAGTTCGCCGACAGCGTCGTGGCTGCGAACTGGGATTCCATTGTGTTCGATGTCGGAGATGATCCGCTGCGTCGGGTGCCGATGATGGAGCCGACTCGGGGTACCGCCTTCCATGTGAGTACCCTGCTGGATGAGAGTGATACCGTCACCGAACTTCTCGAACGACTGGGCGGCTAGGGTCACTGAAATCGAAAAGGTGAGACATGGCTGAGCGTGAACAGATCAAGAAGAATGCGCCTCCGAGGGAAAGCGGCGACGCTGATGGGGGCGGGCAAGCCCAGGTCAGCGCCAAGGGCGAAGAACTGAAAGCCGAGCTGGACGACCTGCTCGACGAGATCGACGAAGTGCTGGAGACCAACGCCGAAGATTTCGTGAAGAGCTACATCCAGAAGGGTGGCCAGTGACGCTTCCCAACTTCGGCGTCCATGAAGACCCCGGACCGAGCTTCGCTGAGTTGGCAGACCGCTACGGCCTGACCCCCGACTTCTCCTCGGCGGCGGGCTCGCTCGACATCACCCACGGCACCACGGTCGTGGCGTGCACCTACGCCGACGGCGCCGTGATCGCCGGCGACCGGCGAGCCACCAGCGGCAACCTGATCAGTCATCGGAACATGAAGAAGGTGTTCCCGTCCGATCGTTGGAGCGGCGTTGCGATCGCCGGTGCAGCCGGCCCCGCCATCGAGATGATCCGTCTGTTCCAGCTGCAGCTCGAGCACTACGAGAAGCTCGAGGGCAAACCGCTGTCGTTGGAAGGCAAGGCCAACCAGCTATCGATGATGGTGCGGGGCAACCTGCCCGCCGCCATGCAGGGAATGGTTGTCGTGCCAATCTTCGCCGGCTATGACCGTCGCCGCGACCGCGGCAGGGTGTGGGCCTTCGACGTCACCGGCGGGCGCTATGAAGAGATGAACTATGTGGCCTCCGGTTCGGGATCGCTTCACGCCCGAACCGTCATCAAGCTGGCCCACAGGACCGATCAGTCACGGGAAGAAGCGATCGATCTCGTGGTCAAAGCTCTCTACACCGCCGCCGACGATGACTCGGCGACCGGCGGTCCCGATCCGCTGCGGGGCATCTACCCGGTGGTGGCCAGCATCACCTCCGACGGCTATGCAGAAGCCGAAGAGTCCGAGATCGCCGATCGGTTCAGCAGCTACGTCGAGTCGATCCATCAGGAGGTTGCGGAATGAACATGCCGTTCTACGTCCCTCCCGAGCAGATGATGCGGGATCGGGCCGATTTCGCCCAAAAGGGAATCGCCCGGGGGCGGAGTCTGGTGACGATCGAGTGCGCCGACGGGATCGTGCTGTGCGCCGAGAACCCCAGCCGCAACCTCCGCAAGATATCGGAGATCTACGACCGGATTGCGTTTGCCGGTGTCGGTAAGTACAACGAGTACGACCAGTTGCGGATCGCCGGAATCCGGGCCGCCGACCTGCGGGGCTACACCTACAGTCGTGACGATGTCGACGCCCAGACGCTTGCCAATCAGTACGCCCAGATGATGAGCCAGGTGTTCACCCACGATGTGAAACCGATGGAAGTGGAAATCCTCGTCGCCTCGGTCGGTGCCACCGGCGCCGACGATCGGATGTTCCACATCCGCTACGACGGCTCGGTCACCGATGAAGACGGGTTTGCCGCCCTCGGCGGGGATGCTGAACGGATCCGGGAGGCACTCGATGGGGTTGACACGTCGTCGATGGCCCTGTCCGAGGCTCTCAAACTGGCCGTTGAAGCTCTCTCGGGCGAGGAGCCGTTGACCGCCGACCAGCTGGAAGTCGGGTTCCTCGACCGCGGCGGCGAAGGTCGCTGCTACCGCCGGCTCGACAACGACGAAATCGCCGAGTTGTTGCAGTAGAGAAACCGATCGCTCTCGCCGAAGCGAGAGCTGATGTACGTACCGGCTCGCCGGTCGGTTAGCTTGTGGCGGTGGGGTTCAGCCGCCGAATCTACGGAATCGAGACCGAATACGGTGTCACCTGCACGCTCAGGGGTCAGCGTCGACTCAGCCCCGACGAGGTGGCTCGGTACCTGTTCCGTAAGGTTGTGAGCTGGGGTCGGTCCTCGAATGTCTTCCTCGCCAACGGCGCCCGCCTGTATCTCGACGTTGGTTCCCATCCCGAATACGCCACCGCCGAATGCGACACGATCGGCGATGTCGTCGTCCATGACAAAGCGGGCGAGCGAATCCTCGAACAACTGCTCGAGTCGGCTGAGGAGCGGTTGCGGGACGAGGGAATTCGGGGCACCGTGCACCTCTTCAAGAACAACACCGATTCGGCCGGCAACAGCTACGGCTGCCACGAGAACTACCTCACCCGACGCAGCGACGACATCAGCCACTACGACGAGATCCTGATTCCGTTTCTCGTGTCGCGTCAGATCTACGCCGGTGCCGGCAAGGTGCTGCAGACCGCCCGCGGTGCCAACTTCTCGGTGTCCCAGCGGGCCGAGCACATCTGGGAAGGGGTGAGCTCGGCAACGACCCGAAGCCGCCCGATCATCAATACGCGCGACGAGCCCCACGCCGACGCCGAGAACTACCGCCGCCTCCACGTCATAGTCGGCGATTCGAACATGAGCGAATACACCACCTACCTCAAGGTTGGTGCGATGGCAGTTCTGCTTCGAATGGTCGAAGATCCCGGTTGCGTGTTGCGCGACCTGACACTGGAGAACCCGATCCGGGCCATCCGTGAGGTCAGCCACGACCTCACGTTCAAGAGGCGGATTCGGCTTCGCAACGGCCGAGAAGCCACCGCGTTCGAAATTCAGAGCGAATACCTGAATCGGGCGCTGCGCTATGCCGAGACCAGAGGCTTCCCCGACGACGAGCTGAAGGCTCTGCACATGTGGGAGCACGTGATGACCCACCTCGAAACCGACCCGTTCAAGCTCGACCGTGAACTCGACTGGGTGATCAAACACAACCTGATCGAGGCCTATCGCACCCGCCACGACCTTCAGCTCAACGATCCCCGTGTCCAGCTGATGGACCTGCAGTATCACGACGTGCGCACCTCCACCAGCCTCTTCTACAAGATGCAGCGGCGGGGCATGATCGAGCGGACCCTGGATGATGACCAGATGACCGACGCGATGGACCAGCCCCCTCAGAACACCCGGGCCAAGCTGCGCGGCGATTTCATACGCCGGGCCAAAGAACGCAAGCGCGACTACACCGTCGATTGGGTGCACCTGAAGCTCAACGATCAGGCCCAGCGCACCGTGTTGTGCAAGGACCCGTTCCGCAACACCGACGACCGGGTGCAGAAGTTGATCGACAGCCTCTGACCCTGGATCCGGTGGGGAGGAGGTTTGTCTCGGGCCTAGGCTTTCGCCGATGGGGTCGAAGATCGATCGGACCGAACGGGTTCTGAATCTCACCGCCATCTTGCTCGACGCCCAACGCCCCCTGAGCCGGGCCGAAATCAGGGACAAGGTCGAGGGTTATCCCGACAACGACGAATCGTTCCGGCGGGCCTTCGAGCGGGACAAGGAGCTGATTCGCGAGGTGGGCATACCGCTCGAAGTCCAGCCGATCGCCTTCTCGGACAACGAAGACGGCTATCGCATCCCGCCCGAGAAGTACTACCTGCAGGGGGCATCGTTCACCCCCGCCGAACTGGCCGCGCTTCACGTCGCCACCCTGGCCGTCCAGTTCGGCACCACCGATGAAGAGGCCCTTTGGAAACTCGGCGGTCTCGGCGTTACCGACGCCGGCGGTACCGGTTTCGACAGCCCGATCTCCGAACTACCCACCGACGCCGTCCTGCTCGACGTGTTTCAGGGAATTCAGAATCATGTGCCGCTGAGCTTCGAGTACCGGAAGAGTTCCGGCGAAACCACCGCTCGAACCGTAGAACCATGGTCGCTGTTCTTACAGCGCGGTCGCTGGTACCTGCGAGCGCTCGACAGAGCGGTGCAGGAACAGCGCAGTTTTCGGCTGGATCGAATGGGATCGGTTGAACAGCTGCGAGGCGAGACCATCCAACCACCCGATCTGGAGCCGCAGCCCACCGTGCTGCGCCCGTGGGAGATCGGAACCGGAGAGCCGGTTGCGATTGAGCTGTTCATAGCAGCGCCCGCGGTGGCGCCTGCGGCCGAGCGCATCGGTTCCGCACCCGCCCGTACGGCCACGGTCGGCGGACGTGATGGGGCGATCTTCGAATTCGAAGCCCGGGCGGTCGATGCCGTCATCAGCTTTGCGCTGGAGTGGCTCGACGAGGCGGTGGTCCTGGGCCCCGATCAGGTTCGAGCTGCGATGATCGCCACCCTCACAGAGTCGATGGGGTCAGCGTGAGCGGACCGGTCAAAGCGTCGGATTCGGTCAGGCTCGTACTGTCGATGGTCCCATGGATCATCGACAACCCGGGATCGACCATCACCGAGATCGCGGAACGTTTCGGGCAGAACGAAGCGCAGGTGCTCAAAACCCTCGAGACGCTGTCATTCGTCGGTGTGCCGCCGTACAGCCCCGATGCCCTCATCGAGGTTCAGATCGACAACGACCGGGTCACGATTCTGTTCGCCGACTACTTTTCCAAGCCCCTCCAACTCTCCACCGGCCAGGCTCTGGCCCTTCTCGCCTCCGCAGATGCGTTGCGCCGGATCGAGGGCGCTGACCCCGACGGGTCCTTGCACAGTGCGCTGGCCAAGCTGGCCGAGGCCACCGGTGTCACGCCGGACCGACAGCTCGATATCCGGCTGGGCGATGCCCCCTCCGACCGACTGCAGCAGATGCGTCACGCCGTCGACAATGCGGCCGAGGTGACCATCACCTACTTCAACCAGAGCAAGAACGAAACCGATACTCGCACGATCGTTCCCCGGCGGGTCCGTTCTGCCGGGGGAGCCTGGTATGTCGATGCCTACTGCCGGACCGCACGGGACGAGCGCTCGTTCCGGCTCGATCGAATCGTCCATGTCGCACCCGCCGAGCAAGCCGAAGACCCGGTTCCCGAGGTCGACTTGGCCCCTGCCGGAACGGTGTTTCGTTCCCACGGCGACATGCCGACAGTCACCCTGCGCCTCGGGCCCGGTCAGCACTGGGTCAAGGAGAGCATCCCGGTCGTGCGTATCATCGAGGTCGATCCCGATGTCATCGATGTCACCATCGCGGTCGCATCGATCCCGTTCCTGGAACGCCTGCTGCTTCAGCTCGGACCGGCGGCCGAAGTGGTCGCGAGCGATCCCATCGGCCCCGAGCGGCTCCGCGCCGATGCCGTGCGGGCGTCGGCGGCGCGCCGCGTGCTTCTCCACTATGGCGACTAGTCTGAACGGGTGACCGACGAAACAACCGGCGACGGAGCGGTCCCAGACGCCGACCCATCCGCGTCGGCCACAACGCCCGCCCCCCATCACGGTGAGGCGCTGGTCGCCGCATTGCTCGACAGCGAAGAAGCCAACGGGCATGAGGGGCTGGCTCGGGCCAAACCCGGTCCGCAGCACTCGGCACCGCTCACCGCGTCGACGGTCATCTCCCACACCGATACTGTTGCGTTTCAGCCGGATTCCGGCGGGGATGCGCCTCGCGCCACTGCGCAGCAATCCGATGACACCGTCGGCGAAGATGCCGCCGCACGCAGCGACCAGAGCGGCGATTCTCCCGCCGGGGATGACGAGGAAGAAACGACCAGCTTCGGCCGGAACCTGCTCGAATGGGTGGTCGTGCTCGGGGCCGCGGTGGCGGTTGCGATCATCCTGCGAACGTTTGTCTTCCAGGCGTTCTTCATTCCCTCTGAGTCGATGGAAACGACGCTGTTCGAGAACGATCGCATCCTCGTCAACAAAGTCAGCTATCGGCTCCACGACGTGAACCGTGGCGACGTCGTCGTTTTTCGACGGCCCGACGACCAGCCCGGTGAGATCCGTGACCTGATCAAACGGGTGATCGCTCTGCCCGGTGAAACGGTCGAGGGTCGTGATGGAACCATCTACATCGACGGTCAACTCCTGGTCGAGCCCTACCTCGACGACGAACCATTCGGCGACTTCGGTCCGACGACGGTTCCCGCCGACGAGGTCTTCATGATGGGCGACAACCGGGATCAGAGCCTCGACAGCCGGCGTTTCGGCACGATCAGCGAGGACCGCATCGTCGGACGGGCCTTCTTCCTCTTCTGGCCCTTCGATCGCATGGGAACCCTCTGACCAGGCAACGACGGTGAGCGAGTCGCAGGCGAACAGAGCCGGCATCCCATTCTGGGTGTGGGGCGTGCTCGCCGGCCTCGCCATCTTTGCCGCTGGCTACCTCCTCGGCACGACGGGCGACGATGGGGCCACCGTCACCGCCGGAGGTGGAGAGTTCGCGACCTCCAGCGAGGCGCCGACCGTCACGGGGGGCTCCGAACCGACCGATTCGGCCACCTCGGAGCCGACGACGGCGCCGTCGAACTCGTCTGCCACGACCGTGCCGGGGCCGCCGCCCCAATTCAGCGACCTTCCCCCGGTCGTCGTCACCGAGCTACCCCCCGAAGCGATCGACACCCTCGAACTCATCGCGTCGGGCGGGCCGTTTCCTTTCGATCGGGACGGCTTGACGTTCCAGAACAGGGAGGGACTGTTGCCGGACCACCCTCGCGGCCACTACCGCGAGTACACGGTGATCACCCCGGGCGCTTCCACCCGAGGGGCACGGCGCGTGGTCGCCGGCGCCGACGGCGAGCTCTACTACACCGAGGATCACTATGCCTCGTTCCGGGAGATCGTGATCGAGGATTAGTCTGACCCTTGTGGTCGACCTGAAAAACGAGACGATCGAGCTGCTCCAGCATCTGATCCGCAACGAGTGCGTCAACGATGGCACCGCCGCATCGGGCCACGAGGTTCGCAATGCCGACACCATCGAGGCCTACCTCGACGGTGTCGGGCTGGACATCGAACGCTACGAGCCAACCCCGGGCCGGGTCTCGCTCGTATCCCGGATCGCAGGCACCGATCCGTCGGCTCCCAGCCTGTGCCTGATGGGTCATACCGACGTCGTGCCGGTGAACGAATCAGGATGGAGCCGAGAGCCGTTCAGTGGGGAGATCGTAACCACAGACGGGATCGAGGAGGTCTGGGGTCGGGGTGCGGTCGACATGTTGAACCTGACGTCATCGATGACGGTGGCGTTTCGCCATCTGGCGGTTTCGGGATTTCGACCCAAAGGCGACCTGATCCTCTTCGCCGTCGCCGACGAGGAGTCCGGTAGTGCACACGGCATGCGGTGGATGGCCGACCACGAACGTGACGCGATCGCCGCCGACTATGTGCTCACCGAGAACGGAGGGCTGCACACCGGGTCTCCGGATGCGCCCAGTGTCGGGATCACGATCGCCGAGAAAGGGGTGGCGTGGCGACGGATCCACATCGACGGCGTCCCCGGACACGGCTCGATGCCGTATCGGAAGCACAATGCATTGGCCAAGGCCGCGGCCATCATCCAGCGGCTCACCGAGTACGCCCCACCGGCCAGGGTCAGCGAACTCTGGGCGACCCAGGTGAAGGCCATGGAACTCGATCCGGACACCACGGGAATGCTGCTTGACCCCGACAGGATCGATGAGGTTCTGACTGCGATGCCGGCGGCCACCGCCTCCTACCTCCACGCCTGCACTCACACGACGTTCTCCTGCAATGTGCTCGACGGCGGTCTGATGAAGACCAACGTGATCCCGGACTCGGTCTCGATCGATGTCGACATCCGAACCCTGCCCGGCGACGAGGCGGCGGAGGTAGCCGAACATCTCAGAACTGCTCTCGGCGACGAATTGCTCGACGGCGTCCGGGTCGAACCGCTCATGAACGACGCGTCGTCGATCAGCCGAACCGACAACCAGCTCTGGGATTCGATCGGGGCCGCAGTGGCCCGACCGTTCCCGACCGCAAGCCTCTCACCCCGCATGGTCGTCGGGTTCACAGACGCCCGCATCTACCGCGAGATGGGAGCGATCGCGTTCGGGGCCGGGCTTATGTCGCCAACGTTGGATCCGGGCTCGTTCGGGTCCAGGTTCCACGGCAACGACGAGCGCATCGACACCGAATCGCTGGCCCTCACGACCCGCTTCTGGCTGGACGTGGTGCACGGTCTCCAGTAGGGGTCCGAGGAGCCTAGAAGAACTGGGCCATGCATTCGCTCATACGGTCGACGTGATCGCTGTACAAACCATCGATTCCCATATCGATCAGTGCGGTGATCTGGCGGTGTTGTTGTGCATCCCACCCCAACGCCATGAGATCGAAGCGATGGACGAGTGCAACCTGGCCTGCGTTCCAGTCGTTTCCCGGTCGGTTGAGGGCGTCGATGCCGAGCTGGGCCAAGCGGGCCGAGCGTCGCTCGACCCCTTCGTCGATCTTCTTTCGTCCTGGCGAATTGACCAGCTTGGCATCGGTCTGGGTCCGCCATCGGACCAATTGATCGATGTCGGGGTGGCACAACCACAACATGGACTCGGCGCCCACCGCCCGAGCCGCCGCCACGGTTGCATCGAAGGCAGCTGCGTCCTTGACATCGAGACTCAGGTCAAAGGCGGTGCCGATCGCCTCGTACAGCTCGCCCAGGCTCGGAACATGCCCGGGTAATTGTTCCCGTCGCAGCTCCTTGATCGGTCGGCGACGAAACCTCGGACCGAACTCTCCACCGTGATCCAGCACCGGAATCCCGTCGGCCGTAACGAAAACGTCAGATTCGAGTCCGGACGCTCCGAGACGCACCGCGAGCTCGAAGGATTCGATGGTGTTCTCCGGGGCGTGGGCCCGCGCCCCGCGATGAGCGAACGTTACTGGGGGTGTTCGTAGCGATGCGTGACGTGGCGGCCTCACCCCGGGCTGACCCTGATTGAAACCGTCGCTCACGGTGTTGCCGATCCATGTTGCAGCTGTGTGTCGCGACCCGGCGGGGTCCACCGCCGCTCCCACCAGGCATTCCAGACTGAATCGCTTGTGGGGTGAGGTATCACCGATGTTTGTCCAAGTTCTCAAGAGTTGTGCCCAAGGTGCCGAATCTACTTGTACGCCAAGTAGGAGGAAGTAATTTCATGGCAACCATTCGGGCCAGCTGTCAAGACTGCGGCGATGTGGAACTCACGACGTCCGATGTCCACGTCCGCATCTGTGACGACAACAACGCTGGTACATACTCCTTCCGTTGTCCCCATTGCGAGATGACGGTTGTGAAAAGCGCCGAACCGCGCACGATCGACCTCCTCGTCGCTTCCGGGGTTGCCTTCACGACATGGCGGCTACCGGCCGAGCTTCAAGAGAACCACCAGGGCGCACCGATCAACCACGACGATCTTCTCGACTTTCACGATCTACTGAACGACGACGTCGCTCTCGAACAAGCGATGGCTCAGTTCAGCCTCTGACCCTTCATCTCCCTTCCCTCCGATGCCACGAACCCGACGGG
>JABDJU010000152.1 GCA_013003325.1 Acidimicrobiales bacterium | reverse complement strand
ACGCAGACGAGCGCACCGGCGGCATGGGCCGCAGAGATCAGCTGGTCCAACGGGGTAATCGTTCCGAGCACATTGGACATGGAGGTGACGCTCAGAAGCTTGGCACCGTCGAGGAGACGGTCGAGGTCGCCAAGATCGAGCTTGCCGTCTTCGCCGAGATGGATCCAACGGATCTCGAAACCCTTCTCGGCTTGGAGCATCTGCCACGGCACGATGTTGGCGTGATGTTCCATTGTCGTGAGCACAATGGCATCGCCCGGCCCGAGATTGGCCCGGCCCCAACTGCCGGCGACCAGATTGAGCGATTCGGTGGCGTTCTTGGTGAAGAGGATCTCGCTGCTGTCGGGGGCGGCGATGAAGCGGGCAACCTTGAGTCGAGCGGTCTCGTAGGCGTTAGTGGCTGCCTCAGCCAGGCCATAGACACCTCGATGAACGTTCGCATAGGCGTGGGTGTAGGTGTAGTTCATGGCGTCGAGCACCTGGGTGGGCCGCTGAGATGATGCCGCCGAGTCGAGGAAGGTGAGCGGCCTACCGTGCCGTTCGGTGTGAAGGATCGGGAAGTCCTTCTTCAGTCCGGAGAGGTCGGGAGAGGTCATCGGAAACTCTCGTAACCCGCGCCGTCGATCTTCTCGGCGATCTCGACACCGCCGCTGGCGACGATCCTCCCGTCGATCAGCACATGCACCGCATCCGGATTCAGGAAGGTGAGCAGTCGTTCGTGGTGGGTGATCGCCAGCGCTCCCAGCGCTCGGTTTTCGGCCCGGATTGCCTGGACGCCCTCGCCGACCACCCGCAGTGCGTCGATGTCGAGTCCCGAGTCGGTTTCATCGAGGATCGCCATCTCCGGCTCGAGCACCGCCATCTGCAGGATCTCGTTCCGCTTCCGTTCGCCTCCGGAGAATCCCTCGTTGAGGTGGCGTTCCATGAAGCTTCGGTCCATGCCGAGGGTGTCCATCCACTCCATCAGCGACAGGCGCAGCTCGAGCACGCTCATGTCGATTCCCTTGCGGGCGCTGAGCGCTTGCCGGAGGAAGTTCAGGACGCTTACGCCTGCGACCTCGATGGGATGTTGAAACGCAAGGAAGATCCCGGCTTTGCCCCGGACGTCGGGTCCTCATTCGGTGATGTCGTCACCGTTGAACATGATGCGTCCCTGGGTCACTTCATACTCGGGGGAGCCGAGGAGCACGTTGGCCAGCGTGCTCTTACCGCTGCCGTTAGGACCCATGATCGCATGGACCTCGCCGGCCTGAATCGTGAGGTCGACGCCCTTCAGGATTTCGGTGGCTTCGGCCTCGATATCGGCAACAACGCGGGCGTGGAGGTCGGTGATCTCAAAGAGCGGAGGGGCCATGGCTCAATGGTAGCGAACCGGCCAATTTCTCCTAACACCGTAGGAACAATCGGTTTCGGCAGATTTCGACCTGCTCCGGTCCAGGGTCAGTCGAGCAGGTCCTCGCCCACCCGCGGGCCGGTCGGCAGTCGGATCGAAGCAGCCATCACCACGGCCATGATGGAGCTGATCGCCATGATCGTCCCCAAACTGGTCGCTTCCACCACGGCGCCGGCCAGGAGGTTGGCGATCGGCACGGTGCCGCCGAAACTCAGGACCCACAGCGCCGCAACCCGGCCCCGTACCGAGTCGTCGACGTGCTCTTGCCAACGGGTGTTGAGCGTGGTCGGTACCGCGAAGTAGAAAAGGCCGACGAAGAAGATCGCCGCGAACCCGGTGGCGGTCGAGTTGACGGTGGCCAGCGCTGCCATCGATCCTGCGAACAGCACCAGCGTGACCCTGGTGACGACGGCTTTGTCGGCGTTGAGCAGGACCGTTCCGACCATCAGCGCGCCGACGAGGGCTCCGAGACCGAAGAATGCGTAGAAGTACCCGTACAGGGTCGACTGGGCGTCGAAACCGAGCCGGGTCTCGGCGATGGCGGGCAGTTGACCGATGAAGGGCAGGCAGAACAGGGAGAACATCGTCATGATCAGGAGGGGACGCGCCACCTGGGGCGCCCGCGCTGCAACCACGAATCCCCCCAACAGCCGATCCCGCAGCGGGCGACGACGCGTCGATGGATCCGGAAACGAGGTGACGATCACGGCGCCGATGACGGCCAGATAGGTGGCGGCGTTGACAAAGAACACCTCAGCAAACCCGAATCGGGATACGAGAACACCACCGATGGCTGGACCGATGATCCGGGCCCCGTTGACCTGAACCGAGTTGAGCGACACCGCCGCGGTCAGGTTCTTGGCGCCGACGAGTGTCGGCAGCACGGCGTTGAAGGCAGGAGCGTAGATTCCCTGACCGAGCCCGGTCAGGAAGATGATCACCACTAGGGTCCGAGGCGCGATCTCGCCGTCGAGCAACAGCACTGCGAGCAACAGGGTGAAGACCAGTTGCCAGAGCTGGGTCAGCGTGAGCAGGATTCTCTTGTTCATCGTGTCGGCCAGGCCGCCACCGATCAGGCTCAGGAACGCCAGCGGGATCAGTTGGGCAAAGATCAGCTGACCCAGAAACGCATTCGAACCGGTGAGCTCCCAGCCGAGCACGCCGACGGCGATCGTCTGCATCCACCGGCCGGCGTTCGAGATGAACGACGCCACGTAGATTCGTCGGAAATCGGGATTGGCCAGGGCATCGCGCCCGGTGCCCTGTCGTTGACGCGGTTCGCCCGGTTCGCCCGGTTCGAGCGGACCCAACGGGCCCGTCCCGGCCGGTCCCACCGGTGTGATCGGTTGTGCCTGGCTTTCCTGTGCGCCGGCTCGTGAACCTGAGCCGTCGCGCCGGTGGTCAGCTACCAACCCCGGTCGATCCACTCTTGCAGATGGGGTCGCTCGGTTCCGATGAGCGTGTCGTCACCGTGACCGGGCATCACGATGGTGTCGGCGTCGAGTGTGAAAAGCTTCCGATCGATGCTCTCGATGATGTGATCGAAGTTGCCGCCCTCGAACTTGGTCGCACCGGGGCCGCCGGGGAAGAGCGTGTCGCCGCTGAACAACAATGGTTTGTTCTCGACCCGGAAACAAATCGATCCCGGGGTGTGTCCCGGTGTGAGGATCGTCCGGAGTCGGAGGCGTCCTACCTGAATCACCGTGTCGTCCTCCAGCACGTAGTCGTAGCTGGGCAACATATGGGCGTCGGCGGCGGTGACGCCGACCTCGTACCCCGCGTCGCGCACCTCGGTCACGGCACCGATGTGATCCCAGTGGCCGTGGGTTTCGAGCACCGTGCGGACATTGAGCGACCGACAGAGGTCGAGCAGGCGTTCGTGCTCGTTGGCGGCGTCGAGCAGCACCGCGTCGCCGGTGTGGCGGCACCGTAGCACGAAGACGTTGTTGTCGACCGGCCCGACGACGAGCTTGTGGATCTCGAGGTCGGTGTCGGCGTGGTGCAGCGTGGACGAAGCCATGAGACCCAGACTAGGTCCCTTGATCTGAGGTCACGAGGCCGAGGCTCGCCAGGTGGGCTCGGCATGGGCCCGGCCCCTGAGCCAGCACGGCCGTCCAACCGGCCGCTCTGGCACCGTCGACGTTGAGCTGGTTGTCGTCGAAGAACAGAATCTCGTCGGGTCGGACGTCCAGCGCGCTGGTGACCGCGTCGAAGATGGCTCGGTCGGGTTTGACCACGCCCAGTTCGTAGCTGAGGAACGCTCGATCGAACAACGCCCGGATCTTGTGCGCATCGCGCTGCTCGTGCCAATGCAACGGGTTGGAGTTGCTGAGTGCGGCGATCTCCAGATCGTCGTTTCGGGCCAGTTCGGTGAGGAGCGCTTCGGCACCTTCGAACAAACCCTGGGGCCAGGATCGAAAGCGTTCCACCAGCTCGTCGCCTGGCATCGCCAATTCGAATTCGGCGACGAAGCGCTCACCGAACTGAGCGGCGGTGGTGCGCCCACCCTCGAAGTCGCGTACCGCCGCTGACATGAGCCACCGAGGCCAGAACTCCTGCTCGGCTCGAAACCGATCGCCGACGATGTCGGTAGCCGGGCCGAGTGCGACGATGACTCCTCCGAGATCGAAGACGACCGCTTTGGGCTTGGCCGCGGTGATCACCACCGCACCCTAGGGTCTGCGACGGGGAGAATCGCCCTCCGAAAGCGGGGAGATCGCCCCTATGTTGGCCGCCGCCGGGTCCGTACCGTCGGGTCTCGTGATGTGGGGAGGCAGTAGACGGAGGACTCGGTCCGTGCCGGCCACCAGCGCGTCGATTGTCGCTCTGGTCGGCCTGGCCGTCTCTGTGGCGATCGGATCATGGTGGACCGCGACAGCCGCCCGGGATGGGATGCCGATCATGATGCTGGTGCGATTCAGCTGCACCGTTGCGATCGGCACCTACTACATGGTGTGGCTCCGAAATCACGGCCACGACGTGCCGGCTCTGCGGCTGCGCCGCCGACGCTAGCCCGTTCCTCACGCTCTCTGCCGCGACCGCCTTTGCGGCGGGGCGTCCACGGGATGAGAATGAGGCGTGCCCGACGACGACATCCATGAGCTGGTCTCTCCGCTGATAGGAACCGTCGTCGCGACGACCGCGGCGGGAAGCAGCGTCGCCGCGGGCGCACCGGTGGCGGTGATCGAGTCGATGAAGATGGAACACCCCGTGCCCGCTCCTTTCGACTGTGTCGTGGTCGATCCTCGGGTCGAGCCCGGAGATCAGGTGAATGCAGGTCAGGCCGTGGCTCGGGTGCGGGCTGCGGCGGTGGCGGCGGCTCCCAAGGGCCAACTCGGCCGTGACGATG
>JABDJU010000113.1 GCA_013003325.1 Acidimicrobiales bacterium | reverse complement strand
CCTCAGGACCGGTAGCCCCCTACTCCCGGTCGCCATTTACGACGAGGGTCCGGTCCGCACCTGCTACGTGAAGCCCCCGATCTGGCCTGAACGGGCCGGCAAACTCCGGGATGACGTGGCTCGAACCACCATCGAAGTGGGGCGGGCACTGGAAACCCTCATCCTTCACGCTCCGGATCAGTGGCACGTCCTGTCCGAGGTGTGGCCAGAATCTGAGGCGCAGCCGAGATGAACGGTTCCCGTCCCAGAATCGGCCTTGTCTGCCCCTACTCGATGGGTGTCTGGGGTGGGGTGCAGATGCAGGTGTTGGGACTTGGTCGGGCCCTCCGATCGATGGGCTGCCCGGTTCAGGTGCTGGCCCCGTGTGATGGTCTTCCCCCCGAACCGTGGGTGACGCCGCTCGGCAACTCGATTCCCTACGCCGAGAATGGGTCGATCGCTCCGCTCGCTCCCGATCCCGCAGCCCAGCTACGACTGCTCGGTGCGGTGTGGGATGAGCGGTTCGATGTACTCCATCTTCACGAACCGATCGCCCCCGGATCCACGCTCACCAGCTTGGTGGTCAAGCCAGCACCGCTGATCGGTACGTTTCACGCGTCGGGAACGATCATGCCCTACCGGTGGATCAATGGGGTCGTGCGTCGCCTCGCCGATCGCCTCGACTACCGCGTCGCCGTCAGCGAAGAAGCGGCCCAGACCGCTCGAGCGTCGTTGGGCGGTGAGTATCAGATCATCCCCAACGCCATCGAGATCGACCGTTTTGCCCACGCCGAACCGTGGCCGACCGACGGGCCGACCATCATGTTTCTGGCTCGTCACGAAGCGCGAAAAGGGCTCCGGGTACTCCTTCAGGCCTTGGACCATCTGCCTTCGGACGTCGTGCTCTGGGTCGGAGGACACGGCCCGGATACCGATGCCCTACGGGCCGACTTCGCCGATCCACGGATCCAATGGCTTGGCGCCATCGGCGACGAGGAAAAAGAACGTCGTCTGGCGGGCGCCGACGTGTTCTGTGTGCCCGCCGTCGGTGGTGAGAGTTTCGGTGTCGTCCTGCTCGAGGGAATGGCCGCCGGCACTCCGGTCGTGGCCAGCGACATCGAAGCGTTCCGGGACGTCACCGGCGAGGGCAGCTCCGCCACCTTGTTCGAGAACCGCAACGCGCCGGCGCTTGCCGCAGCCTTGGATCGCGCTCTGGAAGGTGGGCCCGAAATCGATTCGCGCCGCGATGCTGGCCGTCTCAGGGCCCAGCAGTTCAGTATGAAGGAGCAGGCCCGCCGCTACGTGGAGCTGTACGAGGTGCTGGCCGAAGGCGGCGTGCCACCAACACCTGCGAGGACACCAGTACGCTGACCCGGTGGATTCTGCTGCGGCTCCAGAACCGGGGTCATTGACCCCCATTTTCGTGTTCTATGCGGTGTGCGTGGGCCTGCCGTTGCTGATCGCCGCCGTGGTTGTCGCCGCCGTGCTGTCAGCGGGGCCTTTGACCGTCGCCCTCCTGGTCGCCGTCGCCGTGGTGCTCGCTGCCTATCTCACCCGCCGTCGCTATCAGCGGGTCGACGAGGTGCTCCTCGACGAGCTCGATGTTGTCGACGCCGACGAAGTCGAACACGCCCGCGCCTACAACCTGTTGGAGGCGTTGAGCCTTCGGAGTGGGGTCGCCGCTCCCGAGCTGTACCTCAGCGACGACCAGACGGTGAACGCCGCCGCCATCAAACAGGCCGGAGATGCAGCTGCGGTCATCACGGCGGGAGCTGCATCGCGGCTCGATCGCTTGCAGCTCGAGGGCCTTCTAGCCGAAGTCATTGTGAGGATCGCCAGCGGCGACGCTCGTGCCGCCACCGTTGCGACCGGGATGTTGCTGCCCTTCACCGATGGGCCTTTTTCGTTCCTTTCGAACCCCGCAACGGCGCTGATCGATCGCGCCCTCCACCCGGATAGGGAGCTCGGTGGCGACATGGCGGCGGTGAAGCTCACCCGCTATCCGCCCGGCTTGCGCGATGTGCTGTCGATGGCCGGCCAGGACTCCGGCGCCGTCGCCTCGAGCACCGGCCGCTTGTGGGTGATCCCGCCTTCATCGCACCCTGCAAGGCACGACCTCGATCTCCGGCTCGCGGTACTCACCGAGTTCTGA
Organism: Acidimicrobiales bacterium; assembly: GCA_013003325.1. Taxonomy (GTDB): domain Bacteria; phylum Actinomycetota; class Acidimicrobiia; order Acidimicrobiales; family SZUA-35; genus JABDIY01. The sequence continues at coordinate 4,803 of JABDJU010000113.1, read as the reverse complement.
GATGAAACGACTCTGTTCCCTCCTTGTCGCGGTCATCGCAGCGTCGTCGTGCTCGAGCGACGCGTCATCCGAGCTCGGTGCGTCGACCACCACAACCGACGCACCCGCCGTCGAAGCCGTCACTGCGACCACGGCGTCCACCGAATCCACCACGACCACGATCCCACTGCCGGTCGCCCCCTATACGGGGCTGCCGTTCGAGGGCGATGAGGCCGCACTTCAGCGCCCGGCCATCGTGGTGAAGGTCGACAACCATCCGAGGTCGCGGCCCCAGACCGGACTCGATCGAGCCGACATGGTGATCGAACTCAGAGCCGAAGGAGTAACGCGGTTCATGGCCGTGTACCACAGCGACCTGCCCGAGCCGGTCGGGCCGGTACGGTCGGCCAGAACCTCCGACTTCGATATCCTCACCGCCCTCGATGAACCCGCCTTCGCCTATTCGGGCGCCAACGCCATCGTCGATCGAGGACTTGGAGCGCTGCCGATCTATGCCCGGTACGAGAACCGGACCGACTTTTTCCGAGCGAGGAATCGCAACGCTCCCCACAATCTGTACGTCAACCCGGTGGGAATGCAGGCATCGCTGCCCGACGACGCCAAGGCGCCTGAACCGTGGTTCACGTTCGCCGACATCGACACCGTGATCGAACAGGGACGCTCCATCTCAGGTGATGTCACGGTGGTCTTCCAAGGTTCGCCGATCGTGCGGTACCGATGGGACAACGAGCTCGGCGGCTGGCTCCGCACCCAGGACGGAGCGACCCACAGCACCGAGAGCGGAGACCAGCTGGCCCCGGCCAACGTCGTGATCCTCGAGACCACCTACGGTGTGAGCCGAGCTGATGCTGCATCTCCTGAGCTCCTATCGGTCGGGTTTGGCGCCGCCACGATCCTGACCGCTGGAAGGGTGATCCAGGGCACGTGGTCGCGCACCGACAACACCGTCCCTCCCGAGATCAGCGATATCGATGGGCGCACGATCGTGCTGGCGCCGGGGCAGACCTGGGTCGAGTGGCCCGACCGTTCGGTGATCATTCCGGAGAGCTGACCCGTTTCGACTCGTCAGTGGTCCGTGCCTTTGGCGGGTCCGCGACTGTTCGGCCCGTACCGTCGACCGGTACCATTGTGAGCATGTCTAACGAGGGTACGAACGAGCGGACCACCGCCACCGTCCGGGTCAAGCGCGGTCTCGCCGAGATGCTCAAGGGCGGCGTGATCATGGACGTCGTCAACGCCGAGCAGGCCAAGATCGCCGAGGACGCCGGTGCGGTTGCGGTGATGGCGCTCGAGCGCGTGCCCGCTGACATCCGTACCGACGGCGGGGTTGCCCGGATGAGCGATCCGGCCATGGTCGAGGGCATTCAGGCTGCCTGCTCGATCCCGGTGATGGCCAAGGCACGAATCGGCCACTTCGCCGAAGCCCAGATACTCCAGGCCTTGAAGGTCGACTACATCGATGAGTCCGAGGTGCTGACCCCGGCCGACGAGACCCACCACATCGATAAGTTCGCATTCGACGTGCCCTTCGTCTGTGGAGCAACCAATCTCGGCGAGGCGCTGCGACGGATCTCCGAAGGCGCCTGCATGATCCGCAGCAAAGGGGAGGCCGGGACCGGCAACGTGGTCGAGGCGGTGCGGCACCTGCGCAGCATCGTGGGCGACATCAGGAAGCTCACCCTCGCCGACGAGCCAGAGCTGTTCCAGTGGGCCAAGGAGCTCCGTGCGCCACTGCCGTTGGTTCAGGAAATCGCCGAGACCGGAGAGCTCCCGGTGCCACTGTTCTGCGCCGGAGGCCTGGCCACGCCGGCCGACGCGTCGCTGGCGATGCAGCTCGGCGCTCAAGCCGTCTTCGTCGGGTCGGGCATCTTCAAGAGCGCCGATCCCGCCCCCCGGGCCCGAGCCATCGTTGAGGCAACCACCAACTACATGAACCCCGAGGTGTTGGTGAAGGTGAGCCGGAACCTCGGGACGCCGATGACCGGAATCGGCATGGACGAAATCGACGTCCGCATGGCCGACCGCGGCTGGTAGTCCTTGACCCGCATAGGTGTCCTGGCTCTCCAGGGTGCATTCCGCCGTCATGTCGAGGCCCTCGAGGCGCTCGGCGTTACCGGTGTGGAGGTGCGGGCGCCGGCTGATCTAGACGGGATCGATGGGCTGATCCTGCCCGGTGGGGAATCCACGGCGATGTCCCTACTCCTCGGGGCCAACGAACTGACCGAGCCGTGTCGGGACGTCATCGCCGGCGGCCTGCCCGTGTTCGGCACCTGTGCCGGCATGATCCTGTTGGCTGAAAAAGTCCTCGACGGACGATCCGATCAGGTTCAGCTCTCCGATGTTCCGATCACAGTGCGACGCAACGGGTACGGGCGTCAGCTGGCGTCGTTCGAGGCCGACCTGGAGATCGCCGGTGAGACCGAGCCATTTCGTGCGGTCTTCATCCGTGCGCCCAAGGTCGAGCAGGTCGATCCCGCGGTCGAGGTTCTTGCCACCGTCGATGACGATCCGGTTTTGATCCGGTATCGCAACGTGCTCGCGGCTGCGTTCCACCCCGAACTCACTCCCGATCTCCGGCTACACCGCGTCTTTCTCCTGGAATGCTGAGCGGGCGGCGCCGGGCCTGAGCTCGGTGGGCTAGAGCTAGACTGCACGACGCTGCCCGCTGCGAGTGGTGGGTCGGTCGGCGAAGAGCCGGTGTACGCGAAGGAAGCACAGTGTCGGGTCATTCCAAATGGGCAACGATCAAGCACAAGAAGGGTGCCGCTGATGCCAAGCGGGCCAAGGTCTTCGCCAAACTGATCAAGCAGGTTGAGGTGGCGGCCCGTCAGGGCGGGGGAGACGTCGACGCAAACCCCACCCTGCGCACGATGTACCAGAAGGCTCGGGACAACTCGGTGCCTCTCGACACGATCGAGCGAGCGGTAAAACGGGGCACCGGCGAACTCGAGGGTGTCAACTACGAGAACATCATGTACGAGGGGTACGCCCCGCACGGCATCGCCCTCATGATCGAGACCCTGTCGGACAACCGGAATCGCACCGGTTCCGAGATGCGATCGTTGCTCACCAAGAACGGTGGATCGTTGGCCGAGCCCGGCGCAGTTTCCTGGCAGTTCGAACGCAAGGGAGTGCTGAAGGTCTCCAAGGAGGCGAGTGAGGACGACGTGATGATGGTCGGCCTCGACAACGGGGCTGAAGATCTCCAGGATCTCGAAGAGATCTGGCAGGTGATCTGCGAGCCCACCGACGTCAATCCATTGCGCGACGCGCTCGAAGAAGCCGGAATCAAAGTGGAGGAGTCCGATACCACGATGATGCCCACCAACCTCGTACCCATCGCCGACGCCGGTGATGCCAAGGCCATACTCGGCCTCGTCGAACTGCTCGATGATCACGACGACGTGCAGGCCATCCACTCCAATATCGACCTCGACGACTCGATCCTCGCCGAACTGGCGTAACGACCACTGGAGAGGCTCCTGGCGGAGCAGCTCGCTAGATTCCTGCGGCGACGCCGAGCAGGCGGCTCCTGGTCATGCTGCGAACTCCCCGGGCCAGGAAGAAGATCGCCGCGAACCAGGCGAGACCACCGAGAACAAAGGGCAGATAGCCAGCCCCGAAGAGAACACCGGTGCTCTGGCTGTAGGCGATCATGATGAGAGGCAAGCTCACCAGTCCCGAAGCCTGCTGGGCGGCGGCGGTCGACCGGACCTTGGCCGACAGGCGCAACACCAGCGAAAGGCATATCGCAAGGAACGGCGGCAGGACCCAGACGATCATCACCCACCACTGGAAGGTGGGGAAGAACCATCCGCCGACCTCAGGTCCCACCACGACGTTCACGATCAGGCTGTACAGGCCGAAACCGACCACTGTTGTGATGTATCCGGGCACCAACGAGGCGACGAGCTTGCCGAGGTAGATCTCCCGAACACCGGCGGGGGAGTGGGCCAGAAATTCGCCGGTACCGCGTTCGCGTTCACCAACGATCGTGGCCGCTCCCACCGCGGTGGAGATCGTGAGCGGCACGATCACTGCGACCGGTGCGAAGAGGAACACCGCCAGGGCATATGCGGTGCGCCCGGAGTCGGTGACCGCCGCTCCGGCAGCGGTGGTCTCGGGAATCTGGCTTCGGGCGCCGGCGGGGAGCACGTCGAGGGTGTCCGATATCTGATCGACGACGCCGATCTCTCCGATAGAGGTGATCGTGACCAGCAGGATCGTGGGTATCACGACGAAGAAGAACGATCCCAGCATCGTCATCGGCACCCAGAAGTCCTTGGCCTGGCGCAGTTGTTTGAGGTCGGTGCGAGCCACGGTTCGTACCCGAGCGATATCCAGTCCAAACATGGTTTCTCCTCAGGACGCCAGCTCGGCGACTCGGCTGCGGGCCGGTCGGGCTGTCGGGGCTGGTGGCGGAGCGAACTCGTCCTCGGCCGACCCCTTGGCTCGGCGGATCGCGAAGTAGATGTCCTCCAGATTCGGCGTCAGCGGTGTGACCCCGCTGATCATCGCTCCGCCCGCCACCAGACGTCCGACAATGTCGGGAACGGCATCGAAGCTCCGAACCTCCACCACTGCGCTGCCGCCGGCGACGTCGAAGTCGACGACGCCGGGCATTCCGGTCAGAAGGTCGAGATGCTGCGGCAGCGTAACGGTGATTCGCACGTGCTTGGCCGGCAGATACTTGTCGGCCAGCGCTCCCGGGGTGCCCCATTCGAGCGACGCCCCGTGTTGCATGATCACAACTTCGTCGGCCAGTCCCTCGGCCTCCAGCAGCAGGTGGGTGCACATCAGGAC
>JABDJU010000108.1 GCA_013003325.1 Acidimicrobiales bacterium | reverse complement strand
GTCGTCGATAGTGTCGTTCTGAGCTAGAGCCGAAGGTCCGCTCACCCGCGCTCTTACCTTCCGGAGTTTCAGGTGGCTGGTAGTGGCCCGAGTTCTAGTGTTGGTCACGTGAGGATGCCGAGGGAAGAGCGCCGGGTCGGACTCGAGTACCTCGATGCGGTGACGACGCTGTGCCAACGGGCTCGCATTGCTCACCCGACGAAGGGGTTGTTCGAGGCCGCCGACTTCCAATGGTGGTGGCGAAAGGAGCGTCCAACCGACAACCTCGAGCATCTGTTCTGGTTCGATGAGGCGGGTCGGCCCGAGGCTGCGGTGATCGCGACCGACTGGGGCGACGGAATCGCCCTCGATCCGATCCTGATGCCCGATGCGACCGAAGACGTTGCTGCCCGCGTGATCGATCGGGGGCTCGCCCACGCAGCCGACTGTGGGTTCGCCCGCGTCGAGCAAGAGGTCGATGCTGACGATCGGGTCTTGATGGAGGTCCTAACCGATCGAGGATTCGCAGTCGAGAAGGACGGTCTCGTTGAAACCTGGATCGTCTCGGGTGATCGGCCAAAGATCAGCCTTCTTGCGGATGGCTACCGGCTTCGCAGCCGCGCCGAAACGAAGACGGGCCCGCATCACATGGTTCCTCGGAGCGGGTCCGATGAGGAGAAGCGGCTCCGTCAAACCTCGCTGTACCGGCCAGATCTCGACCTCGTCGTGCTCGACAGCGAGGGAGCGACGGCCGGCTACGGGTTGTTCTGGTTTGACCCGACAACGGCGACGGGCCTGGTCGAGCCGATGCGAACCGAAGAGGATCATCAACAGCGCGGCCTGGCCCGTCACATTCTCACCGCCGGCCTCGACCGCCTCGCCGAGGCAGGAGCTGAGCGCATCAAGATCTGCTACGAACCCGACAACCAGGCTGCGAAACACCTGTATCTCAGCACCGGATTCGAGCCGGTGAAGCAGACCGTGATCCTTTCAGGCTCGACCCGGTCGTAAGGCTCGGGTCATTGGATTCGCTGTGGCGTATGCTCCGCTGACATGGCCCTCTTCCACGTTGCCACGCTGACCCCTTCCAAAACCGAAATGATCGAGGGCTGGATTCCGACCCAGACATGGGGCCCTCGCGCTGATCAGCCGATCGAGGTCGTAGGTGCGTTCCGGTTCGATGACCCGGAGGGGATGGTTGGAATCGAAACCCACATCGTTCGGGCCGGCGGAACGCTGTATCAGGTTCCGCTGACGTACCGGAACGAGGCCCTCGAAGGTGCTGACGACGCTCTCCTTGGCACGATGGAGCACTCAGCACTCGGCACCCGTTGGGTCTACGACGGGTTGGGCGACGACCGCTACCTAACAATGCTCGCCGCAGTCGCGATGACCGGTCAGGGAGAAGCACTCGGTCTGGCCGAGCATGAGGGCCGCTGGTATGTGGCGCCGGCGAACGTGCGGATCGAGGGCGGAGGATGGACCGGACGTCGGGTGCCGCTCGACAGGTTCGAGGCCGTCGGCGAAGAAGCCGATGTCACGATCCTGCGGAATGACGGATTCGAGCTTCGATTTCACCGCCGACCGGCGTCGGGTTCGCGACCCGACCTTGGACTGGCCGCAACCTGGGAAGGTCAGGATCACCCCGTCGTGCTCGCCCAGGTTGTCCCTCTCGGCGCTCGGTGAGCGGTGTGATAGCGGACGTCGCGAGCCCTCATTTCCGCAACGAACGATCGGTCGACATCGCGGCATTGCCGGAGGACGTGTGGCCGTGGTTGGTGCAGATGGGCTTTGGCCGGGCCGGCTGGTACAGCTGGGACATCATCGACAACCTCGGTCGTCGTAGCGCCACCGAACTCCACCCCGAATGGATGATTCAACGGGCGGGCGACACGGTTCCGGGCGGGCCGATCGAGTTCGACACGCCTGTCGTGGACGCTCCTGAACATCTTGTGATAGCGGTGGTCGATCGTCGGCTACTCGTGTGGACGATCGACTTCATGCTGTCGTATCGCCTGAATCCAGTCGGTCAGCACGCCACGAAACTCACTGCCGTGGCAACGGGTTCGATCCAAGGCCCTAGCGGTGGGATCTTCGCCCGCTACCTGCTCGGTCCCGGCGACGCATTCATGGTGCGCAAACAGCTGGCCGGCATCAAGCAGCGCGCCGAAGGCGGGGGATAACCCCAGCGCCGTCAAGGGGCGACGAGGGCGGCTACCGCCCGGGCCGTGATGGCCGCCGCCTCGGGACGGGGCAGGGAGTGCGGCTGAGCGAAGTGAGCGATCAGTGCCTCTCCGACTACTGCAAACTGCATGCTGGCGAAGAGCTGCGTGTCGCCCTCGCGACACCGCCCCTTGCGCTGCTCAATCAGCAGCGCCGCCGAAACTGCGGCGACGATCGCCCGCTGCCAACCGCGACGCAGAACCCCTACGACACGGTGATCACCCTCGCTCCAAAGACGCCGAGCCATACGGTCCGACGTCACCCAATCGAAGATCGCTTTTGCAAGCCGGTCGTAGTCGAGCCCGGCTGAGTGGTAGGGCATCTCCCGCTCGATGAAGTCGACCGCATCGGCGTGAGCGCACGCCTCGAGCAGGCCATGCTTCGACCCGAAGTGATGAAAGACGATTCCCTCCGAGACGCCGGCGTTGTCGGCGATCTGGGCGGTCGATGACTTCTCGAACCCATCGGACTCGAAGGCCGCCCTGGCCGCGGTGAGGATCGCGTCGCGCTTCGCACGGGGGTTTCGAGTTCGAGCCACACCGCGAAGAGTAGCCTTCCACGCCTCCAACTTGAGACGACTCAATAGGGTATTGAGTTAGCTCAATACAGCGAGTCGCATGTGGCCAACTCCTAGCGAAGTGATGCAATGACGCAGTGATCAGCTGCGGCTGGAGATCTGCTGAACTGCCCAGCTGTTGCCGTCCGGATCGTCGAAGAAGACGAACCCCACGTTGTCGAGTGGGTCGGCCACCTCTGACGGGTTCTCGCCCAGAACCTGCACCTCGCTTACGGCAACCCCCTTTGCGACGAGTTCGGTGTGGGCTTGCTGGATGTCGCGAACCACGAGTTGAAGGCCTTTCATCGACCCCGGCTCCATGTCGGGTAC
>JABDJU010000096.1 GCA_013003325.1 Acidimicrobiales bacterium | reverse complement strand
CCTCCAGGCCCAGGGTGTTGACATATTGAACAGAATCCCTGTTCAGCGAGTCATCGAGCTGTGCCTGCGATGCTGCCGGCAGTCCGAGGAATGCAATCAAGGCGACCACGATCATCGGCACGATCAGTGCCGACCGCAGAGGCGTACGCGTAGTCACAACGGACTATCGGCCGCAGACTCGGGTATCTGAACTGAGTAACTTGCCTAGTGTCGGCCCGTCGTTCTTGTCATCGAATCGGCGCTATGTCAATGTCCGAGTATGACCGCCGTCGACGGATACCAGCTCAGCGACCGCTACACCCGGGACGAAGGGCGCGTGCTCCTCACCGGTGTGCAGGCCTTGGCACGACTTCCGATCGAGCAGCTTCGAATCGATCGCGCCAACGGACTCGACACCGCCGCCTTCGTGTCCGGGTACCCCGGCTCACCGCTGGGCGGATACGACCTGGAGGTGGCCCGGGCCGCCGCCACGGTTCCCGACCTACCGATCGTCTGTTCACCGGCGGTCAACGAAGAGTTCGGCGCCGCCGCCGTGATGGGCACCCAGTTGGCTGCCGCCCAACCGGACTTCAACCGGGATGGGGTGCTGGGGATTTGGTACGGAAAGGCGCCCGGCCTGGACCGAGCCGGCGATGCGGTACGACATGCGGTCTTCGCCGGCACTTCCCGGTACGGGGGTGCAATCGCGCTGGTCGGCGACGACCCCGCCGCAAAGAGTTCGACCCTTCCCACCAGTTCCGACGCCACCATCTACGACCTACACATGCCGTTGTTCTACCCCGGCGATGTTCAGGAGGTTGTCGACCTGGGGCGGCATGCGGTCACGTTGAGCAGGCTCACCGGGTTGTGGACTTCGATGAAGATCGTTGCCGCAGTGGCCGACGGCAGCGGCACGATCGACCTCGGTCTGGATCGGGTGGTGCCGATCACCCCCGATCTCACGATTCCCGGCGACCCCGACGGGGAAACCTTCATGCCGATTCCGAATGGCCGGCTGCTCACCCCCTACACGCTGGAGATGGAGGAAGATTTTCGCACCACCCGTTTGGTGCTCGCCCAACGGTATGCATCGGCCAACCGACTCAACCAGGTCACCGTCGATCCGCCCGATGGGTGGATCGGCCTTGTCGCCACCGGCTACACCTACCACGAGCTGATCGAAGCCCTCCGTCGCCTCGGCCTCACATCGCCGGCCGAGATCGAGGCTGCGGGCATCCGGCTGATCCAGATGCAGATGCCGCTCTCCATCGACCGGGACAACATCCGATCCTTCGCCCGAGGGCTCGAGGAGATCGTGGTGGTCGAGGAGAAGAACCCGACGCTCGAATGGTTGGTCAAGGATGCGCTCTACGGCGGTCCTGACCAACCGGTGGTGCTCGGCAAGCAACACCCCGACGGTCGGGTTCTCATGAAGTCGTTCGGGCTGCTCGATGCCGGCTCGATGGTCGAAGGGCTTCGCGAGCGTTTGGCGCCAAGGATCGGCGACCGCCTCGCCCCGCTGCCCGAACCCGAACGGGAGCGGGCGTTGATCCCGCTCAACGTTGCCCGCACCCCCTACTTCTGCAGCGGGTGCCCCCACAACCACAGCACCAAGGTGCCCGAAGGCTCGCTGGTGGGGGCCGGCATCGGCTGCCACGGCATGGTGCTACTGATGGACGAGTCGAAGGTCGGCGAGACCGCCGGCATCGGCGCGATGGGGGCCGAGGGCGTGCAGTGGATCGGCATGTCACCCTTCGTCGACCGCGATCACTACATCCAGAACCTCGGTGACGGCACCTTCTTCCACAGCGGCCAGCTGGCGATCCAGGCCTCGATCGCTGCCGGGGTCAATAGCACCTACAAGCTTCTCTACAACGGCACGGTGGCCATGACCGGCGGTCAGGAGGCGCAGGGATCGGTCGGGGTGCCCGAGATCGTGACCATCCTGCTCGCCCACGGTGTGCGGGAAGTCCTGGTCACCACCGACGACGTCGAGAAGTACAAGGGGGTTGAACTGGCTCAAGGGCCCCGCGGCCGCACCAAGGTGTGGGATAGAACCCGGACCGTTGAGGCCCAGGAGCACCTGGCCGCCGTGGAGGGCGTCACCGTGCTGATCCACGACCAGGCGTGTGCGGCCCAGACCCGGCGGCTTCGCAAACGCGGTCTCGCATCCACGCCGACCGAGCGTGTGGTCATAAACCATCGCATCTGCGAAGCGTGCGGTGACTGTGGTGAGGTGTCGAACTGCCTGTCGGTGCAGCCGATCGATACTCCGTTGGGGGTGAAGACGACGATCGACCAGTCATCCTGCAACCTCGACTACAGCTGCCTCCACGGCGACTGTCCGAGCTTCATGACCGTGGAGATCGACCCGAACCGAGAGACGGCTTCGACGACCCCGCCGGTCGTTCCAGCGTTGCCGGATCCGCCAGCCTCGAGCGCCGACACGTTCGACATGCGGGTGGTCGGAATCGGCGGGACCGGCGTGGTGACTGCCAGCCAGATAGTCGCAACTGCGGCGATGCTCGACGGTTTCGATGTTCGGGGGCTTGACCAGACCGGACTCAGCCAAAAGGCCGGGCAGGTGTCGGGTGATCTGCGCCTTCGCCGAGGCCAGCCGGCGGCCACCAACCTGATCGGCGATGGTGGCGCCGACCTCATCCTCGGGTTCGACTTGCTGGCGGCCAGCACCCCCAAGATGCTGGCCGCCGCCGATCCGTCCCGAACGGTGGCGATCGCCTCGACGACCGAGGTCCCGACCGGTTCGATGGTCGGCCGTCCCGACATCGAGTATCCGGACCGCGCTCAACTGGTGGCCCGGGTCGACAGCGTCACCCGCCCCGGCCTCAATCGGTATCTCGACGCAGCGGCGATCTGCAATCGCTTCTTTGGCGGCACGGCGGCGGCGAACATCTTCCTCATCGGCGTCGCAGTACAGGCGGGCGCCCTGCCGGTATCACCGGAATCGCTCAAGCAGGCGATCACCCTGAATGGAGTAGCGGTCGACGCCAACCTGACCGCCTTCGCTGCCGGTCGCCACTGGGAGGAGGATCCCGATGCCTATGCGGTCGCCCCGGCCCGGTCGCTCGAGCCTCGGATGGTGGTGCCGCCGTTGCCCAAGGCGTTGGCCGGCCGCATCGATGGGGCCGGGCTGCACAGTTCCGAGCTGGTGCGGCTACTGGCCGCCGACCTGGTCGGTTACCAAAACGCTCGATATGCCAGGCGTTTCCTCGATCTCGTCGAACGAACCGCCCCCTTCGACTCGGCCGACCTCACCGACGCGGTAGCCCGAGGCTTCCACAAGCTCCTGGCCTACAAGGACGAATACGAGGTTGCTCGCCTCCTGGTCGGTCCAGAATCAGCCGACGGTGTGGCCGCCGTCGCCGGCGACGATGCCAAGGTCACGTGGCGGCTCCATCCGCCGATGCTCAAGGCGTTGGGCATGGAGGGCAAGATCGGTGTGCCGGCCAAGACAGGGCTTCCCGCCATGAAGGCCCTGGCCAAGGGAAAGAGGCTCCGCGGCACCAGGTTCGATCCCTTCGGTCGGGCCGAGGTTCGGGTGGTCGAACGAGCCTTGATCGAGGAGTTCGAGACAGCCATGGGGGCGACGCTGGATCGGCTGGCCCGAGGCGGGATCTCCCTCGACGATGCCATCACCGTCGGGCGGCTTCCGATGGCAGTGCGGGGCTACGAAGACCTCAAGCTCAAGCGGGCGGCCGAGTTCAGGGATGCCCTGGCTCAGCTCTGACTACACCCCAACGGTCAGCTGTTCGGTTCGGGTTCGCACGAAGGCCAACAGCAACAACCCACCGGCGGCAGCGGTGCCCAGCAGCGACAGGATGTGGAAGCCGGCCATGCTGAACACAAACCCCGATGACAAGGCACCGACCCCGCTGGCCAGGGCACTTGCCACATCGGCGGCGCCCTGGGCCGATACTCGTTCGTCGACCTTCACCGATTCGGTGACGAGCGCGCTACCGGCCACAATCCCGAAGCTCCAGCCAAGTCCGAGGAGATAGAGACTGGGGAACATCAAGATGTTGGGAGCGTCGACCGCAAGCGCAGCGACGATGGTCGAGATCAATAGGATGACCGAGCCGACAAAGACCGCCGGCAGTCGACCCTTGCGGTCGCTGTACCAGCCGGCCAACGGGGCGAAGGCGAACATGCCGGCGGTATGGGCTGAAATGACCCAGCCGATGTTGTCGGTGCCGTGACCGTGAGCTTCCATGTGCAGGGGGGTCATAGCCATGACCGAAACCATCACCGCCGTGCTGACAGTGAGCGTGATCAAACCGAGTCGGGCCCCGGCGGAGGCGAGCACGATGTTGAGAGCCGGCATGAAGCCAAGCTGCTTCTCGCGCTGGGCTCCATCAGCCTCCTGGGCCAGGCTCAACGGGTCCGGACGGAGCCCGGCCTGAACGATTAACCCGGAGATCGCGAAGAAGATCGCACCGGCGATGAACGGACCGGCCAGTTCCTCATAGCCGATTCGCTCGGCCAGGGAGCTGGAGGGGCCGGCAAAGAGGGGACCGGTCACGGCGCCGATCGTCGAGGCGAAGACCACGAAGCTGATGGCCCGGGACCGTTGGGTGGGGGGAGCGAGATCGGCCGCCGCATAGCGGGAAAGGTTGGTCGAGCCCTGCCCGACCCCGACCCCGGCCATGCCGATCAACAGGACCGGAACCATTTGCAGCTGCGTTCCCAGGGCGGCCACCAGCGACCCGCCCACGGCAACCGCGTAGCCCAAGGTCAGTCCGGGGTTGCGACCGTGGCGATCCATGAACGAGCTCAACGCCGACGAGCTGTAGGCGGTGCCGAGCGTCATGGCGACGGTGGTGAGCCCGGCCCAACGACCGCTGCCCAGGATGTCGTCGATCGCCAAGACCGCAATGAAGAACATCACCGAGGTCGCGGCCCGAGCCGAGATCGAACTGGTGAAGAGGATCCTCAGCGTGCGCCGCTGGACCAGCTCGAGGTTGATGGTTGCTGGCGCGGCCACGCCGTCACGCTACTGGCTAGGGGACGAAATGTCCGTATCTTTGCCGGGCGTGATCAGGCCAGGGATTCGAGGATTCGTTCCCCGTCGAAGCCAAGCCAGGTGTCCAGCTGGTTGCCTTCGGCGTCGAAGACGATGACGGTGTGCTGGCTGGTCACTCCCAAGGCGCGCCACGTCTCGAACGACTCGGCCCACGTGAGTTGAAAGGTGGATCCGGTACGGCTCTGGAAGTCCTTGGCGTAGTCGAGGTCGTCGAGTGCGCCGACACCGATCACCTTGATATCTGGGTTCTGTTGAGCGAACTGCTCAACGTCGGGCGCCTCGGCCCGGCAACCCGGTCAATGCGGATAGTAGAACCACATCGCCACCGGGGTGCCCGACTCGCCCAGCGTCCTCAGGCTGATCTCCTGACCGGAGCTGACATCGGTGACGGTGAGGTCGGGGAAGTTGTTGGCCGCTGGTGTTTCTGGGGTGGCGGTAGTCGTGACCCCGTCAGAGGTTGCGGTCGGCTCCGAGGTGGTGGACGGCGTCGGGTCGGCGGACTCAGCGGCGGCACTGGTTGAGGAGGTCGCATCGTCGGATTGGGCATCGCCGGCCTGAGTGGTGCTGGCGGCACAGGAGCTCGCGACGAGGGCGAGCCCGGCAACGGAGCCCAGGATCACGCGTCGGCGGGAGGTCCACATGAGAACCAATCGTGCCACAGCGGGATAAAGCTGAGGGAAACCCATCAGCGGGGATAGCCAACCGGGATCAAGTAGAGCGGTTCCTCGCCCGGCGGGAAGGCCATCAGACGCTCGATGACGGCGGGATCGAAGCCCCCGACCGGAACGGCGGCGAGCCCGAGGGCGGTGGCTTGGAGCAGGATGTTCTGCACGACATGGCCCGATTCGCGAAGCATCAGGTCGTGGGCCACGCCGCCGTACTTGGCCTCGGTTCGGGCCACCACGCCGGTCACGACGATCACCAGCGGAGCCGTGGTGATCCATTGCTGGTCGAACGACGCATCACCGAGTTCGCTGAGGGTCTGATCACTGCGGCGCTGCTCGAGATGGTGTGCGGCCGGTAGGTAGTGGAAGGTGTCGGTAGCGGTGAGGCCATAGAGCTCGATCGGGTAC
>JABDJU010000089.1 GCA_013003325.1 Acidimicrobiales bacterium | reverse complement strand
CGGCGCCGTGGTGGTAGTCGTGGTCGTCGGCGGCTGGGTAGTCGTAGTGGTTGTGGTTGTCGTGGTTGGAGATCCGCCCGGGCAGGTGCCGTTCACCGGCAGCACATCGTTTGGATGGTTGTCATGGCCTCCGCCCGGGTTGGTCAAGAGCACATACGGGTTCTCAGGATTGCCGGTGGCGTGACAGATTGCGCTTCCGTCCTGGAAGCGCAAGAACACGGCGGGTTCTTCGATCTGTAGCATGCCGCCCTCGCCCGCCAGGGAAATGAGGAGCAGCAACAAAGCAATTGTCACCGGAACCGATCATATACCCCGTGCGTCGGCCGGCTACTCTGCGCACCCATCGCAGCCGGTGAAAAGCAGTTGGCCACGGCGTATGACCGTGGCCAACCGGGGAGATGAGATGTGGACCGTGGATCAGACCTCGGTGGTCTCCACGGCCTCGCGGGCGCCGGATCCCGTGTTGATCGCGATCTTCCGCGGCTTGGCCTTCTCAGCAACGGGAATCCGAATTGTCAGAACACCGTCGTGGTAGTCGGCTTCGATGTTGTCGATGTCAACGTCTTGTCCGAGGGTCACTTGCCGGCGATACGAGCCTTGGCGCCGCTCGGAGAAGTACACGTGGTCATCGTCGTTCGGTAGCCACTGACGCTCGGCGCTCACGGTGAGCACGTTGCGCTCGACATCGATGTCGAGGCTGTCGGTCGCCACGCCGGGAAGATCGAAATGAAGCCAGACGTCTTCGCCGCGGCGATAGGCATCGACGGGCACGTTGCCTCCGGAGGTTCGGACCGTGCCGAACTGGTCGAGCAGGCTGTCGAAGAGACGGAATGGATCATTCTGGGTCTGCATTGAAACCACCTTTCAGATGATTGGGTTGTGTTGACAAGATTCATGTGGGCGGTCCTGTCGACCGCTCAGATATTCAACGTCAGCTATGCTGAAACTGTTTCAGAAATCCTGAAATTTCCTTGGAAAGGCTACGAACAGGGCCGATGGCGCGAATCGACCTCGATTCACTTCTGGCAGTCGCAGTCGAGATTGTCGACAGCGCCGGTCCTGCCGAGTTGACGCTGTCCAACGTGGCGGCGGGTCTCGGCGTGAGACCGTCGGCGCTGTACACCCACGTCGATGGTGTTGACGGACTACGGGACGTGGTGGCCGAACGGGCTCGAGCCAACCTCGCCCAGTCGGTCCAGACCTCAGCTGTCGGCGTTGCCGGCGCTGATGCGGTGGCGTCAATCGCCGTCGCGTACAGAGAGTTCGCTCACCGATACCCGGGCCAATACCGGGTTTCTCTCACCACGGCCGCCCCCGAAGCCCCCAACCACACGCCGATCGGTGACGTGCTGCAAGCCGTCTTTGTTGCCGGTGGCCTGACCTCGAGCGAGGCGACCAGTGCAGCCATGAGTGCCCACGCCTCCCTCCATGGGTTCGTTTCCATGGAGGCGTCGGGCTCACAGATCGACGATGAACACTTCTCGCACTTGATCGAGCTTCTGTCCGGCATGTGTGCCTAGCACCTCGTTCAACTTGACGCTGGGTGTGCTCCGTGGTGGGGTTTTTTCGTGACCGATGCCGATGCGTTCCTTGCCGCCCGTGACTTCCTTCAGGAGCATCGGGCCGATTACCACGCGGCCTACCACGGGTTCAGCTGGCCTGAACTCACCGATTTCAACTGGGGATTCGACTTCTTCGACCGGGTCGCAGCCGGGAACGATCAGCTAGCGCTCCACATCGTGGAGGAGACGGGCGAGGCATTCTCGCTCACCTATGCCGAGTTGAGCGCACGCTCCAATCAGGTGGCGAACTTTCTCGTTCGTCACGGAGCAACCCGCGGCGACCGCGTCCTCGTGATGCTCGGAAACCAGATCGAACTCTGGGAGTCGATGCTGGCTGCGATCAAGATCGGCGTGGTGGTCATTCCCGCCACGACGCTGCTCGCCGGCGCTGACCTGGCCGATCGAATGGAGCGAGGCAACGCCACTACGGTGATCACCAACGCCACCGGTGCCGCATCGTTCGAGGGCGTCGATGTCGCCCTGCTCAAGGGTGTGGCGATGATCGGCGTCGGTCTCACCGATGCCGATTGGGTCGACTACGCCGGCTCGCACACAGAGTCCGATTCATTCGAGCCCGCTGAGCCCACAACCGTGTCGGACCCACTGCTGGAGTACTTCACATCCGGAACAACCGCTCGGCCAAAACTCGTGCAGCACACCCAGATCAGTTACCCGGTCGGGCACTTGTCGACGATGTACTGGCTCGGCCTGCAGAAGGGCGACGTGCATTGGACCATCAGCAGTCCGGGGTGGGCCAAACATGCCTGGAGCTGCTTCTTTGCCCCCTTCATCGCCCAGGCAACGGTGTTCCTCTACAACTACACCCGCTTCGACGGACCCACCGTTCTGAAGGTCCTGGTCGAAAACAAGGTGACGACCCTCTGTGCGCCGCCGACGGTGTGGCGATTCCTGATTCAAGAGGAACTGGGATCCTACGACGTGGCCCTCCGTGAACTCATCTCGGCGGGCGAACCCCTGAATCCTGAGGTGATCGAGCAGGTCCGGGCGGCCTGGGATCTCACCATCAGGGACGGTTACGGCCAGACCGAAACGACTGCACAGGTCGGCAACAGTGCCGGTCAAGAACTGAAGCCGGGCTCCATGGGTCGTCCGATGCCCGGCTACGCCATCGATCTCCTCGATCCCGACGGAGCCCCGGCGGACGAAGGCGAGATCTGCATCAGACTCGGAAACGACCGACCGCTCGGATTGATGGTTGGATATGTCGACGATGACGAGAAGACCGCCGAGGTCACCCGCGACGGCCACTACCACACCGGCGATGTCGGCCATCGCGACGCTGACGGGTACATCACCTACGTAGGTCGGGCCGACGACGTCTTCAAGGCGTCGGGCTACCGGATCAGTCCGTTCGAGCTCGAGAGCGTGCTGATCGAGCATCCTGCTGTTGCCGAAGCCGCTGTTGTGCCCTCACCGGATGAGCTGCGAGGGTTTGTTCCGAAGGCGTACGTGATCCTCGCTTCCGGGTTCGAACCAACCGACAACACGGCCCAAGACATTTTCTCTTTCATGCGAGGCAAGGTCAGCGGGTACAAGCTTGTGCGACGGCTGGAGTTCGCCGACCTACCCAAAACGATCAGCGGCAAGATCCGCCGCGTCGAGCTCCGCGGGCTCGAAGACGAGCGCCACGGCGGAGAGGCGCGCTCCTCTACCGAGTTCACCGAGTCGCGCTGACGCTCGGTCGGGTCCTAGAACGGCGGCAGCGCCGGGAGAGGGCGGCTGATCGATCGAATGATGTCGGGATCGGGCAGTTCCTCGACCCGAAACCGCATCGGGTAATGGTCGGTCGGGGTCATCGCGGAGCCGAGGTGTTCGAAGGCCTGATCCCACGGTGCGACCATGCCCTTGGCGGGCTGGGTGGGGTGATCGATGAACACGATCTCATCGACGCACGGCACCAGGGTGATTCCGGGTCCCCAATTCGTCGACGACACGAGCCGGCTCTGGTCGACGAAGAAACCACCGATGATGAAGTCGGGTTGTTGCTCAGCCAGGAGGGCCGCCGTGGCTTTGTGGTTCCTGTCGTCGTCGATCAGCCGGAGCATCGCCACCTTCACGTAGGCGGGATGTTCGGCCGCGACGAGGAGCGGGGTGAAGATGCCGTCTTCGAACACGAACGGGCGGGTCGAGATCGGACTGGGCGCATCGAGTTCTTGGAGGGCGAGATCGCAAGCCAACGTGATGGCATCGGCATCGCTCAACGCGGCGACGATCAGCGCGTTGCGGTGGGGGAGCAGGACGACCGCCGGTTCGGTGAGGTTGAGCGGGGCGAGATGGTCGGGGCAGAGCAACCGACTGTTGGTGTAATCATCTTGGGTGCCGCTCACGAAAACGTTCTGGTTCACCGAAGACCATTCGGTCGTTGGCAACTGCAGCAACGAGTTCACCCCCGTCTCCCAGAGCGTCTCGAAGCTTGTTTCCCACTCCCGCATCGACGTTCCCGAGACCAGCTGGATCGAGGTCGGTTCATCGATTCCGACGACGCCCACGAGATCATGACTGAGCTGGGAGAAGATGGGCCCGTCGAGGAGAGAGGTGCCGTCGATCAGCGCGCGGAGGCGGGATTGCTCGACAAGAATCCGGGGCCGGATCAGCGCCCTGATGCTCGGGTCATCAGGTCCGGGATCGCCGGCCGGCTCCATCCGGTAGACCAGATCGCTGAGGTGCCCCTCCACCCATGCCGCCCGTTCGTCCGGATCGATGTCGTCGAATTGCGCACGAAGCGATGTCAGCTCGATGTCGATCTCGGCCCCCGTCATGAGGTCGCGGTCCCGATCGAGCTTCCAGCTGATCTCGGGCCGGAGGCGGCGGCACGATGCCAGCGCCAAACCATCGAACGACTTGGGGGTCTTGCGACCGAAGAGGGCCATCAGAGCCAATTCTGGCACGACCCCGCGTGCCTCGCGGCC
>JABDJU010000052.1 GCA_013003325.1 Acidimicrobiales bacterium | reverse complement strand
CCCATGATGGAGTGGATCAAGGCCAGCATCCAGAAATAGCCGACGTTCCCAAGCAAACCCATCGCTCCCACCGTGAGCAGGGGTCCAGCGATGGCTCCTACTCCATTCCAGAACACGACTTGCATGCTCGCCGCGATGGCCTGACCGACCGGCATGTAGTCGTTGATGTGACTGAGCACCAGCGAGTACATCGGGAAGGAAAAGCCGCCGAATAGGAAAATCAGGGCGAGGATCTGCCAGCTTCCGGGATCAGCCCTCGTACCGACCACAGCAATGCCGGCCGCGATCATGGTGACGAGGAACATGGCCCGGCGTCGCAACATACGATCCGACATGATGCCGATCGGGAATTGGAACACGATGGCACCGACGCTCATGGCTGCGACAAAAATGCCAACCCGTCCCGGCGACATTCCCGCCCTCGTCGCATACACCGCGGCCATGCCGAAAACTGCGCCGCTGGCGATGCCCGTGCCAAACGAGACCGCGATACCCAACGGCACTCGCTCCCACATCTCCCGGGTTGACAAGGGCTTTGGGAGATCGATGAGGCTTGGAGCGGTACCGATTGACAAGGAGACCGGAACGACAGCGAGCGATACGAGAGCGGAGGCAATGACAAACAACTCGAACGATGAAGGATCCGCCACGTTCAAAAACAGCTGGCCGAGGGCGGCGCCGCCCATCAGAACCATCATGTACCAGCTCATCATCTTGCCCCGATTTTGGTTGGTGGCCGCCGCATTGAGCCAGCTCTCGGCGACCACATAGAGACCGGCCTGACAGAACCCGAAAAGGATCCGCATGCCACCCCAGACGAATTCGTTCACGAAGACCGCGTGAACCAGCGCGGCGGTTGATGCCATGGATGCAAGTGCGGCGAACACTCGAACATGACCTACCCGGCGAACAACCACAGCGACCCTGGATCCCGCCAGGAATCCCACGTAATAGCCCGCCATGATGATTCCGATGGCCGAACCGGAAAACCCCTCGCCTTCGGCCCGGATACCGAGCGTGGAGGCGAGCAGCCCATTGCCGAGCATCATCAGCAAGAGAGCTGCGAACAGCCCCCATGCATGGCGCACGGCGTCACCCGTCGAGGGGGGACTCACCTGAGAAGTAGAGGCGGTGGCGGCCATGCGCTTGTCCGATTGAGAAGGGTTAATGGTTGATTGAGCGCCCGACTCCATCGGGTTTCGGAATCGTACCGTGGGATTCCGCCAGTGCGTTGAACTTGTTGAGAATCCACGGTGCCATGGGACGCACTTTTACTTCTTCGGTGTCGACATGCAACAACAGCGTTTCCTGGGTAGCCGCGATCTTGCCATCGCGGCGTCTCATCGAATGGAACGCATGCAAGCTCTTCGGGCGGACACCAAGCACCATCGTGTCGAAGGTCAAGGTCTCGCCCAGCTTCACTTCTTGCAGGTATTGAATGTGGGTCTCGACCGTGTAGAAGCTGCCGCGTTCGTCCCGTCGGTACGCCTCGTCGAAGCCGGCGTGTTCCAGTAGCGCGTCGCTCGCCTCCCCGAAAGCAACTCCGTAATAGCCTTCCGTCAGGTGGTTGTTGTAGTCGATCCAGTGCTCAGGAACAGTGACTTGATAAATCCGCAACATTGCAGGATCGACCCTACCGACTCGAACGCGGATCCGGGTTGCTCAGGGGAAAGCGATGGGGCGCACCGGAGGAGGAGTGTTGCGGCTTTTGACAAAACGGATCTGTCCATCGATGACGGTACCCCCCACCGCAAGCGTGTCACCGATGGCGATCGCGGTGAGTGCATCTTCGGCCTGAGATCCGAGCGGGGCATCGACGATACTGAAGTCGGCTTCACGACCAACTTCCAACACGCCCACATTGAGTTCGTGTAGCCGGGCCACATTGCCTGTTGCCATCCCTACCGCCAGCTCGGGATCGATACCGCCAAGCGAGGCCGCCCACGACATGACCCTCAACATGCCGAGTGGTTGGACGCCGGAGCCTGCCGGGCTATCGGTACCGATGACAACCCGATGGAGTTCGTCCCGTTCTGCGGCGAGCTGCACTACATCGGCGGCAGCTCTCACATTGCCGTTGTGAACGATCTCGATGTGTGCTGTGGTCTCATCGAGAATGGTCACAACATCGCTAAGCGGTAAAGCTGTCGGTCCCCCATTGGTGTGCCCGGCGACATCGGGCTGTACCTCCACGACAAAGTCGGCGCCGATCACGCCACTGCCGGGGATAGACGCGCCGCCGGTGTGCACCATGACCTTCATTCCGAGCGCCTGGGCCCAGCGGGTCATCTCGGCTGCGACCCCAGGATCCTTCACTCCCGAGATGCCGATCTCGGCGACCAGCTTGACGCCTGCCGATGCCATCTCTTCGAAATCGGCCTCGGTCAGCCCCGGTTCGAGCATCACCGCACCGGCATGTACCTTGACGCCGGCCGGCCGCAGATTGTTGAAGGACTTGTGGGCGAGGACGGTCAGAGCCTTGACGCCGGCCGGATCCTTTGGTCGTCCCGGCGTGTGAGGTTCGCCCGCCGACACCATCGTCGTAACACCACCGTGCAGACAGGATTCGATGAAGTCGGATTGCCGCTGACGGGGCGTGTAGTCACCGATGACCGGATGTACATGGTTGTCGCATAGCCCCGGAATGACCGTCGCCCCTGCCGCGTCGATCTCACGATCAACGCCGGTCGTGTCGGCGTCTCTCTCCGATCCGACAAAGGCAACCAGCCCCTCGCGCACCACGAGCGTATCTCCGCCGGCAACGGGCGATGCAATCTCGCCCGTCACGATCGTGCCGATGTTGCGGACAACGAGATCACTCACCGGAGTCCGTCCTCCCCCACCGCCTCGTCGATTGTCAGACCTCCGATGCGGGGCAGCGGTCTTCCTCCGTCGGTGACCGCTACTGCGATCACCAGTTCGTCATCGGCGGGAGCATCGACGATCCGCAGCTCGACCGCATCGAAGTGGCTGCGGACAAAGGCGGCGTCCTTGTAGTGGACCGGAACATCAAGGGGGGTCCCGGGGCCGCCTCGCTTCTTGGCCGATGGGATGATCGAAGTCCCTCCCCCGCACGCTTCGCGAAGCGGGGCTCCGAATTTCGGGTGGAGCATCGCTGCCACGTGTTCCAGCTCGCCTGCCATGCCGGCAATGCCGCCCTTGCCATAGGAATGGACCGGTCGGCCTTCGAGCCTGGCCACCGCCGCGGTTGATAGCATCGCTGATAGTTCAACACTTGCGTCGCTGAGGCCGGAAAGATCAGCAACGTACCTGCCGGCGGTTGGATTGGCGATGACGGCCGCGACGATCACTCGACGAATCGGCGGGGCGATAGTCTGGCCTGCCTCGATACGGATCTCGTCGACCAGCGTGCAGAGCTTGCGAATGTCCATGTCGCTACATCCCGGATGATCGGCAGTATCTAAGCGTAGAGTCCTCGGTGATGGCCATAGACACTGCCGAATTCGTCTCCCCGAGGACGTTGCGGGAAGCCCTCGATATCCGGGCCACAGGTAGCCACACGGTCCTTGCGGGAGGAACCGATTTCTATCCGGCCCGGGTGGGCAAACCGCTGACAGAGCCTGTCCTCGACATCACGAAGATCGCCGACCTTCGCGGTATCAGCCGAACCGACGACGGATTTCGGATCGGTGCCCTGACCACCTGGTCAGACATCATGGCCGCCGACCTGCCATCGGGCTTCGACGGACTGAAGAAATCAGCAGCCCGGGTGGGTGGCATTCAGATCCAAAATGTTGGCACCATCGCAGGCAACCTGTGCAACGCGTCGCCTGCCGCCGATGGCGTGCCGCCGCTCCTTACCCTGGATGCCTCGGTGGAGCTGTCATCGGTTGGCGCCACCAGGGTCCTTCCCCTCAGCGACTTCCTGGTCGGATATCGAGAGACGGCGTTGCGATCCGACGAACTGGTGACCGCAATCTTGGTCCCGTCCTCGCTGGCGAATGCCAGCAGCGAATTTCTGAAACTCGGAGCAAGGACGTATCTCGTCATCTCCATCGCGATGGTGGCTGTGGCGATTGCTTTCGATGAGCTTGGCGAGGCACAACGTGTGAGGGTTGCCATCGGGGCATGCTCGCCCGTTGCGCAACGAGCTCATCAACTGGAGGCGGATCTCGTCGGCCGGCGTGGCGACCTCGGCGCGCTCGTGACAAGGGAGCATCTCAACATCTTGTCGCCGATAGACGACGTCAGAGCCGCAGCCACCGATCGGCTCGACGCCGCGCTCCACATGGTGCAGCGAGCCATCAGGAACTGCCTTCAATGAGACCGATCCGGTTCATGGTGAACGGCGTCGCGGTCGAGGTCGATGGTCCGCCGTTACGCCGCCTTACCGACGTGCTGCGCCTCGATCTCGGCATGACCGGCACCAAGGTTGGGTGCGATGCCGGCGACTGTGGGGCGTGTTCGGTGCTGCTCGACGGTGCCGTCGTATGTGCCTGCCTGGTTCCCCTCGGTCGCATGGCGGACAAGCACGTCATCACCGTTGAAGGCATCGGGAGAGGCGAGCAGTTGAGCTCTCTCCAACGATCGTTCATCCATCACGGCGCCGCCCAATGTGGCATCTGCACTCCCGGAATGTTGATTGCAGCGAAGGCGTTGCTGGAAAGGGTTCAGAATCCTGACGTCCAACAGGTGGAAGATGCCCT
>JABDJU010000074.1 GCA_013003325.1 Acidimicrobiales bacterium | reverse complement strand
GCGTGAACCTGGCCGTGAAGGCGCATCGCGACGGTAAGGGCCAGCTGGAAGCTCTGCTCTCCCTGGGCATGACGCGGGGACAGATCGTGCGGTTCATGGCCCCCGGCCCCGCCCGAAGCGCCCTGATACCCCAGATCGAGCGCACCAAGGTGGTCGGACTAATCGCCCTCCCGGGCGCCATGACCGGTCTGTTGTTGGCCGGAGTCGACCCGGTGGATGCGGTGCTGATCCAGGTGCTCGTGATGTACCTCGTGCTCGGTGCGACGGCGCTGTGCGCCATCGTCACCGTGGCCGCCGTGAGTCGCAGCGCGGTAACCGAGTCGCTGGTGCTGGCGCCCTGGGTAGTTGACTGAGGGCGCGGCAACGGCTGGCCCCTCCGAGGAGAAGCCAGCCGTTGGGTGCTAGCTGTCGAGGATGTCGTCGCCGAGCCCCTGCTCCACGATCCGCTTGCGCTCTGCGTTCTTCTGCCGGCGCTGCTGGGTGCGGCGCTTCCAGGCCTTCACCTTCCAGTGCCGTTTCTTCTTCTTCTTGGGAGCGGTGCGAGGCGGGTGATCGAACTTGGGGCGGCTGAACACCGCATCCTCAGGATCATCCACCGTGTGTAGCTCCTTGTGGAGCTGGTGCCGTACCTTCCGGTGCTCCTTGGCCCTGATCGACTTGTCCGGCCGAAGATCGGCCTCATCGGCCTTCTGGGGTGCTAGGAGGCTTCCGTCCTTACGGTGACGTGCACTCACGTTCGCTAGCTCCTTTCTCGTCCGGCAGCACCGGACGCACAGGTCCTGGCACTGGCAAAATCAGGGCCAGGAATCACCACGAGTCAAGCGGTTGCTAACCCGTAGTTCACCTTCCCACATCGGGGGTTCGATGTCCACGAGGGTGCCTGCATTTGGGCCAAAAGTCCTGTTCAGCCTCTCACACCGCGATGTTCCTGGTCAGCGGGTCGATTTCACGGCCTGATCGGTGTCAACCAGTAGCTCAGGACCCGCTAGATCCAGGATCTTGCGCGCCGGATGGGTGGCCAGCAACGAGCCCACCCTGTCGATATCGACCGAGGTTCGTTCCCGCATCGGCTGGCAGACGGGGCAGAGGGCTACGCGCCGTTTCCAGGGCGACCGCGAACCAGGATGCCGGGTGAGGGCCGCACCGCAGATGAGGCACCGTCGGCGGTCGCTGGGCAGGACCCAATGCTCGGCTCGTACCCTGCCCTGGCCGGTGGTTCGCTGCGGCCCGAGGGCGGCGTTGGTGCGAATCAATGCCGCCCCCACGGCAACGACGCGATCGACGTCGTCGATCGAATCGACAGGCTGGTAGGGAGTGATGCCACAGATGAACGGGGTCTCCACCGCATAGATGTTGCCGAACCCGGCGATCAGTCGCTGGTCCAATAGCGCGCCTCCCAGCGGTCGTGATCCGGCCGTTTGCAGCCGAGCGACCGCCAGCTCGTGGTCGTAGTTGCCGCAAAGGTCGGGACCCAAATACTCGAGCAGTCGCGCTTCGTGGCTGGTTCGGACCATTTCCAGCTTGGGTACGTCGATGCCGGTGATGGTTCCCCCCGGGAGGTTGATCTCGAACCGGCGCCGCCACTGCGGCACGTTCGTGGCCGGCCGATACGCAACCCGGCCCTGCATGAGCATGTGGGCGTGAAGGGTGCGCCCGTCGCTGAACCGTACAAGGAGATGTTTGCCGCGGGCATCGGCAGAGTCGAGGGTGAGGCCGTCGAGCGACACCGTCGCCAGCGCGGGGTGTCGGAAGACGCTCCGCTCAACCCGTTGACCGGCGAAACGGTCTTGGATGGTGTTGGCCATCCGACGAATGGTGTCTCCTTCGGGCATTGACTACAGCCGAGCTGTCACCGGGAGCGCGCCGGGGAGAACTTCGATCGTGACCGGTCCCCGGTGGGGGAGCGGTTCGCCATCGGCCCACCACACGGTGTCGGTCTCGAGCTCGATTCGGCTGAGCTTCTGGCTGTGCACCTTTCGACTGCGAACGTGCTGGCCGATGAATGCTGACGGCAGCACGGCGGCAAGGTGGAGCGGGTTGACCGGGTCGACCACGATCAGCTCTGCTTCCCCGTCGTCGGGAACGGCGGCCGGACAGATCTTCATACCGCCGCCGAAGTATGGCGTGTTGCCGATGGCCAGGAGGCAGACGCGTGGATGTTCGACGAGCCCCTTGAGGCCGGCGTTTTGCAGGCGGGGCAGGCAGCGCATCGTGGCCAGCGTGTACTTGAGTTGGCCGCCGACGCGACGGATCGAGTTGGCGACCTCGTTCACGGTGCCCGAGAAGCCGGTGGTCAGGACACTGACCACGTACGACTCGTGCTCCTGGCTTGCTATCCGAAGCAGATCCATCGCAACCGGGTCGCCGACGGCCAATTCAACCGCCGCTGCGGTCGACGTCGGAATGCCTAACGCTCGAGCGATGTCGTTGCCGGTGCCGGCCGGCACGATCCCCAGTGGGACCCCGGAACCGGCGATCATCTGGGCTGCGTGGTGAATCATGCCGTCGCCTCCGGACACCACCAACCGGTCGATACCGGGCCGGTCGAGGATTTCCTTGATGTGGTCGGGCGAGTCCGAGGCCAGCGCCTCCACCTCGGCGTTCCGCTGATGGAAGAGGGCGACGGTCTGATCGATTCCGGGCTGGTCGCGCTTGTGCAGCAGGTGGATCCTCATCGGTCGCGATCCGGTTTGTAGCGGCGCTCTGCTTTGCGCTGGGATCGCTGTCGCTTGTCCTTGAGGCGGCGTTCTTTGGCCCCTCGCCCTGGCCTGGTGGCGGTGCGCTTCTTCGTGGGCACCAGGGCCCCGGCCAGCCTGTCGGCCAAACGTTCGGCGGCGAGTTCACGATTGCGGGCCTGGGAACGGGTGTCGTCGGCCGCCACCCTCACCCGCGGCCCGAACGTATCCGTCAGCCGCTCCCGTTGGCCTTCGGTGAGGGTCGTGCTGTCGGCGATCTCGAACACCACCTCGGCTCTGGTGTTGGCGGTGTTGGCGTGCTGACCTCCGGGGCCCCCCGATGGGCCGAACCGCCACACCAACTCCGAATCGGGGATCGTGAGCCGGTCGTTGACCCGCATCGTCATGCCGGGCCGAAGGTGCTCAGGTGAGCTTCCACGGTTCATCGTTCCCGAAGATCGCTTCGATGTCGGCGTCGGGGTCGGGTCTGGCAGGGCGGGGTTCAGCCAGCAGCTTGGCGGCGACGATGCCGGCGATGAACCCGCTGAGATGGCCTTCCCAGGACACCGAGTCTTGGGGCACGAGGCCCACGACGACCGTGGTGGTGTACATCACCACCGCCACCAGCGCCGGGGCCAGGGCGGCGGGGCGACGCTCGAAGAACGCAGCTCCGAACAGAGCCCCGAAGTAGGCGAATATCACGCCGCTGCCGCCGATGTGGTTGCCGGTTCCGCCGATCAACCAGGTGAGCAGACCCCCGAGGAGGATGCCGATGATCGTGACGGTCATCCAGCGGCGCAGCCCGCGCAGCAGGATGAGGCCCGACAGGATCAGAAACGGGAATGTGTTCGACATCACGTGGCCGAAGTCGCTGTGCAGGAACGGGGCCCAGAGAATGCCGTCGATCCCGTCGCTGCGGCGGGGGACGATGCCGTTGCGTTGGAGACGATCGCTCAGCAAGTAGGTGTCGGTGATCTCGATCAGCCACCAGAGCGC
>JABDJU010000061.1 GCA_013003325.1 Acidimicrobiales bacterium | reverse complement strand
GGGCGCGATCCTGCGAGG
Source organism: Acidimicrobiales bacterium (assembly GCA_013003325.1). GTDB lineage: Bacteria > Actinomycetota > Acidimicrobiia > Acidimicrobiales > SZUA-35 > JABDIY01. The sequence goes on along the minus strand of JABDJU010000061.1, from coordinate 10,113 downwards.
CTGGATGCGGGTCAGCCGAGAACGGGAGGGTTTAGCCGTCGCCGATTCTGGCGAGGGGACGGTGCTGCCCCGTCTGAACGTCGAGGCGGTGGCGCAGCGGCTTTCGGGAACCGAACTCGCCCCGATGTGGCTCCAGCTCGACGATCCTGAGGCGCGGGGAGTCCCCACTCCGATTCCTCTGCCGGACCAGGACAACGGCCCTCATCTGTCCTACGCCGTTCAGTGGGCCATGTTCGCTGTCCTCGGCACGGTCGTGTACGGCCTGTTGTTGAGACGCATTGCGGTGACGAGGCGGCCCTAGGCAGGCCTTGTTTGCGGCGCTCCCGCGGGGATCGACCCACGGCACGATCCGAGCCCTGCGGTATGGTGGTCGCATGTTCGGAGCCACTCTGACCGCAATGGTCACGCCGTTCAAAGACGACATGTCACTCGACCTCGACGGGGCACAGATGCTGGCTCGCTACCTCGTCGACAACGGCAACGATGGCGTGGTGGTAGCCGGTACCACCGGTGAGTCGCCAGCGCTGAGCCACGCCGAGCAGATCGACCTGATCGATGCGGTGAAACAGGCATTGCCCGACAACGCCGTGGTCGCCGGCGTGGGCAGCAACAACACCGCAGCGGCTCTCGATCTCACCGAGCGAGCCGCCGCGGTAGGAGCCGATGGCCTCCTTCATGTAACGCCGTACTACAACCGTCCCTCCCAGGAGGGATTGCGGGAGCACTTCACCACCGTCTCATCCGCCACCGACCTTCCGGTGCTGCTTTACGACATCCCGATACGGACCGGCCGCAAGATCGGCAGCGACCTGTTGCTGGATCTGCTGGCCCTTCCCACCGTGGTTGGCATAAAGGACGCCGCCGGCGACCCCTCCGAGACCGCCGATGTGATCCGCCGGGCCGAGGCCGAAGGCCTGGAGGTTCACGTGTATTCGGGCGACGACAGCATGACGCTCCCGCTGCTTGCAGTCGGCGCAGTCGGAGTGATCGGTGTGGCGACTCATTGGGCCGGTGCAGAAATGGCCGAGATGATCGCCGCCTACAGCAAGGGCGACGTGGCGTTGGCGCGTCAGATCAATGCCCGACTCATCCCGTCCTACGACTACGAGACCGGCGACCTCGCACCGAATCCTGTACCGACCAAGGTGATGATGAACCTGCTCGGCGTGCCGGTCGGTCGTTGTCGGCCACCGATGGGTCCGATCCCAGCCGGCGTCGATGAGGCAGCGGGCGTGGTGCTGGCCGGTCTCGACCGCTGAACCGCCGCCTCGGTCGTTGAGCCCGACCCGAGCCCTCCCAGGGCGTAGGCTGTAGCACCTATGGCTCAACCAGTACGAGTTGTCTTCCTCGGTGGACTCGGGGAGATCGGTCGGAACTGCGCCGCAATCGACATCGATGGTCGCATCATGCTGATCGATTGCGGCCTCATGTTCCCTGACAACGACATGGCCGGCATCGATCTGGTGCTGCCCGATTTCACCTGGCTCCGGGAGAACGCCCACCGCGTCGACGGCGTGGTCGCAACTCACGGTCACGAAGATCACATCGGTGCGATCGGTTGGCTTCTCGACGAAATGCCGCTCAAGGTCATCGGGTCGCCACTGACCATCGGACTCGCCAAGAACCGTATCGAAGAGCGCGGCCACCTCAAGAAGGCGAGCTTCATAGAGGTGAGCGATGGCGACCGTATCCAAGTCGGTCCCTTCGACATGGAGTTTTTCCCGGTCACCCACTCGGTTCCCCACGGCTACGCCACCGCCTTCCACACCCCGCAGGGCGTGATCCTTCACAGCGGCGACTTCAAGCTCGACATGACACCGGTGGATGGTCGACTCACCGACTTGGCTGGGATCGGTCATCTCGCCACCGACGACGGGATTCGGCTGTTCCTCTGCGACTCAACGAACGCCCAGTCGGAGGGATTCAGCGACTCCGAAACCAGCATCGGTCAGAATCTCGAAGATGTGGTGCGGGCGAGGGCCGGTCGTCGCTTGATCGTGGCCTGCTTCGCATCCCACATCCACCGCGTCCAGCAGATCGCCAATGCGGTCATCGCTGAAGGGCGAACCGTGGTCACGATGGGTCGAAGCATGAACAAGAACGTGGCGCTCGCCCGTCAGATGGGTCTGCTCGACATCCCCGACAACAAACTGGCCAAGATCGAAGACGTCGACCGCTTCGACGACGGCGACGTGTGCATCATCTCCACCGGCTCTCAGGGCGAGCCGATGGCGGCCCTGGCCCGAATGTCAACCGGCGACAACAAGTTCCTGCAGATCAAAGACGGCGATTGCGTGATCCTGTCGAGCCACCCCATCCCTGGCAATGAGCACAGTGTCAACGCCGTGATCGAAGGCCTGCTGCGGAGAGGCGCCGAGGTGGTCGACAGCACCACCCATCGCGTCCACGCCACCGGTCATGCCAAGAGCGAAGAGCTCAAGGTGATGCACAGCATCGTGAAACCCGAATGGTTCATACCCGTGCACGGCGAATACCGGCACCTGGTCGAGCACGCCCGCTTGGCGACCCGCGTCGGGACCCCGCCCGAGCGCGTGGTCGTGTGCTCCGATGGCGACTCGGTGGTGCTCAGCGACAAAGGACTCAAGCGGGGCGAATCGGTGCCTGCCGAATATGTCTATGTCCATGGAACGGTTGGCGATCTCGGTGAGGGAGTGCTCGACGAACGGCGCACGCTCGGTACCGGCGGCCTTGTTTCGGCGATCGTGTCGCTGCGCATCGAAGGCCCGCACGCATCGCTGGTCGGAATCCCCGAGATCGTGAGCCGAGGCTGGGTGTCGGGCGATGAGGGCGACCAGATCCACAAGGATGCGGTGCGCTCGGTGACCGACGCCGTGGAGGATGCGCTGGCCAAGGGCGTCAGAACCCGGTCCGACCTCGAGAAGCTGGTGCGGCGCACGTTGGGCCGCTTCGTGTCGAACCGAACCCGACTGCGCCCTGCCATTGTGCCCGTGGTCCTCGGCGCCCACGAGTAGCGTGCAACCGTTGCGACTAGCGGTTGCGGCCGCCGTTGCTCGGGCTACCCAATAGCTGGAGTGCCACAGTTCGCAGGTCGCCACAAACTACGCTTTGGGAGTTGTGGCTACCACGAGCAGAAATCAGCGCCCGGCGCGTTCGTCGACCACTCGGCGTGGTGCCGGCGGTCGTCCTTCTCAGCGCCGAAAGAAGAAGTCAGCGGCCCAGACCACCAGCGATCGTGAGGTCCAAGGTCTTCTGCTGATCGCCCTCGGTGTGCTCCTCGGATTGGGGTTGTACACCGGCACCACCGGCCCGGTAGGCGAACTGCTGGCCGACGTCAGCGGTTGGCTGGTCGGTCGCGCTCGGTATGTGGTTCCGCTCGTGCTGCTGTGGTTCGGCTGGCACCGTCTGCGCAACGCCCCGACGCCCCGAAGCCGTTCGCGACGCAAGAAGACATCGAGATTCGAGCCCGCCCAGCTGGCCGCCGGCGGCTTGTTGATGGTCGCAGCGTTCTCGATTCTCGACCTCACCGGCGGACGACCCTGGAACGGGTCGAGCGTCGATGAGCTCTCCGCCGCCGGTGGACACGTGGGTGTGCGCATCGGCGGCACGATCGAGTCGCTCTTCGGTCATTGGGGTCACATCATTCTCACGATCACCATGGTGCTGGTCGGCGTCACGGTGCTCACCAGCATCAGTTACGGCTGGATTCTCGACGCCATCATCGACCGCCTCCGCCGGGCCGCCGGCTACGTAGCAGAGACAGTCTCCAACTTCGACTTCGACCGGTCCAAACTCGGAATCGAGCGACCCTCCGACACGACCCCGGTCCCAGCCGGGGTTACCGAACCACTGCTCGACATCGAGATCACCACCGCCGACGATGGCCCGGGCCTCAAGAAGTCGGCTGAGGCCGCTGAGCGCTATATCGACCTACGTCCCGAATCGCCTGGCTTCGACGATGCCGCGCCGGCCCCTGCGCCACCGTCCAGTGGCATCCAGGCCGAACCCGACATCGAGGTCGGCACGTTCGACGAAGCGCCCGGCGATCATTTCAGCTTCAGTCAGGTCGAGCCCCCCAAGGCACCGACCGACGTGGCGCCCGCCTCACCGACCCCCGAGGGTGGGGAGTGGATGCTGCCCTCGGTCGGGATGCTTGATCTGTCGGCCAGCCAAGATGTCGACGAGGCCGAGGTTCGCGACCGCGGCATGCGCTTGCAGCGAGCGCTTCAGGAGCATGGCGTCGAAACCCGCTTGATCGGTGTGCGAGTGGGGCCGACCATCTCGATGTTCGAGTACGAACTTGCGCCCAAGACCAAGGTGTCGAGGGTGATGGCGCTCAGGCAAGACATTGCGTATGCGATGATGACTCCAAACGTTCGGATCCTGGCCCCGATTCCAGGGAAACAGGCAATCGGTGTCGAAGTGCCCAACCTCGAGCGGGCCCTGGTTACCGTGGGCGATCTGCTCGTGTCGGAGGAAGCCAGCAAGGCCAAGCATCCGCTCGAAGTCGGCTTGGGTCGTGACATCACCGGCCGCACGATCATGATCAACCTGGCCAAGATGCCGCATCTGCTCGTCGCAGGGCAGACCGGGTCGGGTAAGTCGAGCGGGCTCAACACCATGCTCACCAGCGTTTTGATGCGGTCGACTCCCGACCAGGTGCGCATGATCCTCGTCGACCCCAAGCGGGTTGAACTCACCCAGTACAACGGACTACCCCACCTGCTCAGCGAGGTTGTGACCGACCCCAAGAAGGCGGCCAACGCTCTCAACTGGGGTGTTCGGGAGATGGAACGCCGCTACAGCATGCTCGAAGAGGTCGGTGTGCGCGATATCAACGGCTACAACCAAGCCGTCGAAGACAAGCGCCTCGCCCCCCGGGTGCTCGACGATGGATCGCTCGGCGACTACGAAAAGTTCTCCTACGTGCTGATCGTGATCGATGAGCTGGCCGACCTGATGATGCAGGTGGGCGCTGAGATCGAAGAGGCGATCGTCCGTATCGCACAGAAGGCGAGAGCGGTGGGCATCCATCTCGTCATCGCCACCCAGCGTCCGTCGACCAACGTGATCACCGGCATGATCAAGGCCAACGTGCCGGCCCGCCTTGCCTACTCGGTGAGCAGCCTCACCGACAGCCGCGTGATTCTCGATACCGGGGGAGCGGAGAACCTCGTAGGCAAGGGCGACGGTCTGATCAGCGACGGAACAACCAGCGACCTCACCCGATTCCAGGGAGCGTGGGTGACCGAGCAAGAGGTTGCCGAGATCGTCGACTTCTGGCGTCATCAGGCGCCCGATGTGCAGTTCGACCCGCGAGTGCAGGGCGAGGAGGCCGAGCTGGCCGGCGCCGCCGCCGTTTTGCCCGGTGGTTCGACCGGCAGTACCGACGACGACGAGTTGTTGCTGGCGGCAATGGAACTCGTGGTCAACAGCCAGCGGGCTGCGGTGTCAGATTTTCAGCGCAAACTCCGGGTCGGCTTCGCTCGTGCCGGTCGCCTGATGGATGAGCTGGAACAGCGAGGCATTGTGGGTCCCAACGTGGGGTCGAAAGTACGCGACGTCTTGGTTACGCCCGCCGAACTGCATCGCATGGCGTCGGCGCCGGCCCCCGAACCGGCCGTTCAGCAACAACTTCTCACTCCGCCGCTGCCGAAGGGCGACCCTCCGGCCGCGAGTGAGGATCCCGAGCCGAAGCCGACGTTGTCGAGCATCAAGAATCCTGAGTCGGAGGCGCCTTCGGGTGAACGCTCGAAGGCGCTCCCACGCCCCTTGAGCGAAGCGGAGAAGAAGAGGTTGGAGGAGGAGTCGCCCGAACCCGACGGATCGACCGAAACCGTTCCCGAGCCCAAGCCCGAACCCGGCGACCGAGACATCGTCGACCACGCTGCCGAGCTGATCATCAACAGCCAACTCGGATCGGTGCCCATGCTGCAACGCAAGCTGCGGGTCGAACTCAAAGAGGCCGAGCGGGTCATGAACGTGCTCGAAGAGCGGGGGATCGTCGGCCCGGCCCAAGGGGTGCGGGCCCGCGAGGTCCTGGTCAAGCCTGACGACGTCGAATCTGCCGTGGGGTCGTCGACCGAGCCCGAGGAACCGGCCGCCAAACCTGCCACAGGCAAGACCGGGGCGAGCAAGCCCAAGGCCAGCGGTGGCCCGAAGAAGAAGCCTCGGAAGAAGGCGGCAAAGAAGCCGACCCAGTCGCTGGATCTGACCGATCCCGAAGTGGATCTCACCGATGAGACCCCTGTGCCGGCAGACGCCGACGAACCGGCCGTCGACGACGATGACGACGAGTTCGCCACCGACGACGACTTTGACCCGGCGTTGGCGCCGCCCCCGGGGTATCCCAAACCGACGCAGTGACCGTTCTCATAGCCCTGGCCATTTCGGTCGCCGGGATCGTCCTGCTCACATTTGCCGCCGATGCGTTCGTCGAGGGCGCCGCCAAACTGGCCGTGGTCTTCAACGTCACGCCGATCGTCATCGGTGCGGTCATCGTCGGTTTCGGAACGAGCGCACCCGAGATGTTGGTGTCGGCGGTCGCGGCCCGAAACGGCGACGGTGATCTAGGTATCGGCAACATCATCGGCTCGAACACGGCGAACCTCAGCCTGATTCTTGGTGCGGCCGCCCTTCTAGTGCCGATCGCGGTAGCGAAGGATGTGCTCAAGCGTGAGGCGATCATGGCCACCGTGGGCGCCGTGATCTTCTCGATGACTCTGCAGGGCGGCGGCATCAAACAATGGGAAGGGGTCGTTCTCTTCGTGCTGCTGGTCGCCAGTCTCACGTGGGTGATCCGCTCGGGGAATGCCCCTCCCATCGATGAGATCGTGGAGGAGGGCGAAGCCGTGCGGGCCCGCGCCGAGGTGGTGCGCACTGCCGCCGGCCTCGTCGGCACCGTGGGGGGCGCCTGGCTGCTGGTTCGAGGCGCCACCGACCTGGCCGATGAGTTCGGCCTGAGCGGCGGGTTCGTCGGGGTGACGCTGGTCGCGATCGGTACCTCCCTGCCCGAGCTTGTCACGACCGTGGCCGCCGCCCGTCAAGGCTCGACCGATCTCATCGTCGGTAACCTCCTTGGCTCCAACCTGTTCAACTCGCTGGCAGTGGGTGGCGTCGTGGGCGTTCTCGGTGACGGTGTGATCCAGGACAACTCGCTGGCCACACTCGACATGGGGTTCATGCTCGTGGTCTGCCTCGGGGCGTTCGCGGCGATGTGGAGTCGGGCGCTGTTCACCCGGATCGAGGGATCGGTTCTGCTCGCCGTTTTTATGGCGTTCCTGATCGTCTCATACCTCAATGAGCGGGCCGACCCGATCGAGGCTCTGAGCAGGGTCTTTGCACTGTAAGCGGCGTGGACGGACCGAGGGTATTTTGCCCTGTTCAGCTCGACCGTCGTTCTGTCGATAGCAAGCCATCGATCTCTCACCCCCCGTTCGAAGCGACGACGAGAACGGTGAGTCCGGCTACGTGCTGGCCACCACAGCGCTGCTTCTCATCCCGCTCATGATCTTCGCCGCGTTCGCGGTCGACGTCGGAGCCTGGTACGTGGAGGCCGACAAGGCCCAGCGCGCCGCCGATGCTGCGGCGCTAGCCGCGGGCGTGAATGTGCCGGACCAAGCCCTCACGAGTGCTGCAGCCAAGTCGGTGGCTGCTGCCAACGGATTCGTGGACAAACCAGGCTGCGACGATCCTACGTTGCCCTGCAATCCGGGCCCGACCGGCTACCCACAGGTGATTACCGAGGTCCTCAGCCAGTCGACGGTGAAGGTGACCATCCTCACCGAGGAAGAATCACACTTCGGCAAGGTCGTGCTGGACGGCATCGAGATCGAACGAAACGCTTCTGTCGAACTCACCCGCCAGCTGCCGATGGGAACTCCGTCGAATGCGCTCGGCACTGGTCGGGACAGCATCTATCGACCTGGTGACCCGGACAACTTCTGGCTCAACATCCACGAAGTGACGACCAAGAGGCAATACGGGGACCCTCTGAGTATTCCCAATGCCGAAAACGGCAACGTGAATGAACTCCGCGATACCCGCGGCTTCCTCTATCTGATGAACATCCCCGCGGGATCTGCTGGCATGCGGCTTCAAGCCAGAGTGAGCTGTTTCGAAAACAGCTATTCGGACCTGATCCTCAACGTGTACCGGCCTGATCCGACCACGCCCAACCACTACTACGACAACATCGTGCCGGCAAACCTCGCCGCCCAGGCTGGCGGCGGCTCCAGCGACGTCGTGTACCCGCTCAACCGAAGCACCAACTGCCCAACGCTCACGCTGGCCGACGGCAGCACCGCCGACTTCGACCCGGATGCGGCCGAGGAGAGCGGGCCTTGGCAGGACGTCGTCACCAACCTCACGCCCGGGGTCTGGGTCATTCAGGCCAAGTCATCCAACACCGGTCGTCTGCTGTACTCGCTTCGAGTAGCCGGAGCGTTCGGCAATTCCTGTTCGACGATCTCGGACCCGAACTGTCCCACCCTCAGCCCGCTCAACTACCTCGGGGTCTACACAGACGAGGACATGTTTCCTGACTCGCTTCGTAACAACAACGGCAACGACCCAGGAGTGATCGTGCCGGTCGAGCTCTACCTTGCTGAGGTCGGCCCCGAGAACTACCGGTCCAAGCTCGAAGTCACGATGTTCGACACCGCCGACGGTATCGATCAGGTTGAGGTGCTGATGCCCCCCAACGCAGCTGGCGTCAGACTTCCAGCTCCGCTCACGTGGGTAGCGGTAGCAGAAAGCGGGTACACCGAATACGTGGGCACGGCCCTCGACGGCAGCAACTGCATCAACGGCCCGGGAACATGTGTGCGGCGCGAGCCGCTGAACGGTGGCGCCTTCTTCCAGGATCGGCTCATCAAGATCACGGTCGATCTGAACAACGTTCCCGGCGGCTACACGTGCACCACAGACTGCTGGGTGAAGATCCGCTATACGACGGCGACGTCTGGGGTGAGTCTGGGCGAGACGACAGCCTGGAAAGCTCGGATCATCGGCGACCCGCTCCGACTCATCGAGTAAGCGGCCTCCAACCGATAGTCAGCGCAGTACGCCGGGTCGACGGACGCCTGTTTCCGCTGGGGACGACGGCAGGTCCCGTTGATGGTTCTTGAGGAGATTTGCCCCTCAGTTCGACCACGGTTTTGCCGATACAGAACCCATGGATCTGTTGGCCCCTGTTCGTCGCGTCGACGAGAACGGCGAGTCTGGCTACGTGTTGGCCACGACCGCGCTGCTCCTGATCCCGCTCATGATTTTCGCTGCGTTCGCGGTCGACGTGGGCAGCTGGTACGTGGAGGCCGACGAGGCTCAGCGCGCCGCCGATGCGGCTGCGCTCGGCGGCGTCGTGTGGATGCCCGACTTCACCCGCGCCACCACCGCCGCCAGAGACATCGCTCGCGACAACGGGTTCGATCACGCCGATCCCGATGTCAGCGTTCTCGTCGAGCGGCGCGGATCTCAGGGCATCTATGTGAAGATCGAGACCAAGGGCGAGTCGCACTTCGGGAGGGTGGTCCTCAGCGACATCGACATCTCCCGACAGGCGACATCCAACTACATTCTCCCCGTACCACTGGGCAACCCCGGCAGTTCCCTCGGTTCAGGCCTGGACCCCTCGCCGGTGGCGGGGGATCCGAGCGAGCGGATGCTGCTGGCCTTGAATGGCTACTGCCAGGGGTACCAGAACGGCGACCCGTTCGGTGTCGGCTGGTTCGGTGGTTCCGGTTCGTGCTCGGGCACGGCTAACACCCGCTACGACGCAGAGGGCTACGACTTCATCATCGACTTCTCGGGACCCGAGGGTCTGAACACACCGGTCACGGGCCAGTGGGATCTTCAGATATTCGAACCGGGTAGCTGTGGGCAGGTGGCCGAGGGCGGCTCGAGTGCCAGGATCGAAACGACGTTGTGGCGAGGGGACAACACCCTCTTCACCGACGACGACAACAAGGTGGCGGCCAACCTTGTGATCGGCGAGAACGGGAGCGCCTTGCCCCGTCTTTGGGCGTCGACTGCATGTGGCTCGGCTACCTCGCAATGGGTCAAGGCCTACGAGATCGATGCCGACTCGGTGCAGGGCCGTTGGATCCTTCGGACCCGGACGCTGCCGGTGAACGC
>JABDJU010000053.1 GCA_013003325.1 Acidimicrobiales bacterium | reverse complement strand
GCTGTCGACGGTGTCCCACCACGAGTTGGTTTCGATCAGAGCCCGCACCCTGGGCAGATCATCGGAGTTGAGTTGCCTGACCCACTTCCGCAGCAGGTCGGCGGCGACGAAGCTGAACTCTCGTTCTGGTTCGCCCATGAGCGCCTCGGCCACGGCCAGCAGCTCGTCGTTGGTCCAGTGCCCCGCCTCGGCCATGACCGGCTTCACCGCCGCCCTCCGAGCGGGGGTCTTCACACCAAGGAACGGGAACTGGTTCTTCATGTAGGCCGCCATGGGCTCTGCGTCGGCAGAAACCGCAACCGCCTCGAGCGCTTCTCGCACCGCTGCCACCACCTGCTTCGCCTCCACCATTCGGTTCACCGTAGGTTGACCAGTGCAAGGTTTCCATCGACCATTGCGTATGGCCAAAGCGAAGTACACCGGACCAGCCGCCGCACTGGAACAATATGAGGCGCTCGTTGCCCGCTTCCCCGAAGTGAAACGAAAAGGTGCGGCCAATCCATACACGTCTGTGAACGGACACATGTTCAGCTTCCTCGACCGGGATGGCACGCTCGCCCTGCGTTTCTCAGACGATGACCGGCACGAGTTCACGGATCTCTACGACTCGGGCCCTTCGATTCAGTACGGCAAGACCATGCGGGGCTACGCAACCGTGCCCCACGATCTGCTTCTGAACACCGATGAGTTGGAAGGCTGGTTCGCCCGGAGCTACGACCACGTCTCTCGTCTGGAGCCGAAGCCCACCACCAAGAAGAAGTAGCTCGGCCTCACGGACTCTGTGATGATGCCGTCTTCAAGACCTGCCGGAACCGCTTGTTCTTGTACATCGCGGTATCGGCTCGATGAACGGTCTCACGAACCGTCTCCCCCTCGGCTCGCTGGGCGACGCCGTGGGAGAATTCGATCTCGCTGAGAGCTGCGCTCAGGGCTCGCTCCACGAACTCGTTGCCGGCGCGCTTGGGGGCGTCGTAGAGAAGGACCCCGAACTCGTCGCCGCCGATGCGAGCGACCGTGTCGGAGGAGCGAGACGCCCGCTCCAGCGCGTTTGCCATGCCGACCAGGAGACGGTCGCCGGCGGCATGGCCGAGGAGGTCGTTTGCGTTCTTCAGCCCATCGAGATCGATGATCACCGCGGTGGCGTTTCGATCACCGCAGCTGTTGAGGGCCTCGTCCCACGCCAACCTGTTGGCCAAACCGGTCAAGGGGTCGCGCCGCGCCTCGGCGTTGGCACGAAGCGCCTGGGTGTGCAACGCCTCTCGCTCCGCAGCGGTTTCGAGGATGAGGTTGGCCGCCTCAGCCAGTCGACCCCCGAGCCGCTGGCAAAGGGTGGTGAAGCCGCGCGGATTGCGGCTCGTATGGGCACAGACGATGATGCCGCCGAAGGCCGGTGCGGTCGGAATGGCCAGCCACGAGCGCACATCGAAGTCCTGGCCTGCAACCGTGAGCGGAAGGGCCTCAGCCTCGCTGTCCTGCACACATTTCTGGGCAACCAGCTCTGAGCGAAGGGTCCTCAGCTCCGCCTTGATCAGTTCCAGGTCGAAGACCCGTGGAGTCGCGGTGGTAGTTACGATCTCGTCGAGGGTTTCGAGATACACCACACCGAACTCGCACGAAAGCGCAGTTGCGACCGTGTCGGCCACGTGTCGCATCGTCGTGCCGATCGTCATCGACGATCCCGACATCATCGCCTGCAGGGCTTCGGCCTGCTCGAGCTCGTCGGCCAACATCTTCGCCGGTGACACAGAGCCGATGTCAGCCGCCAGGCGCGATCCATGGCCGAGCCACTCTTCGTGATCGAGATCGGGAAGGATGTCGGGCTCTGTGGAACCGAAGAGCACAACCGTGTCGCCATCGAGGGCCACCACCGCCGCGCTGCACGGATGGTACGGACCGAGCAGCCAACGCGGGGTGGGCCAGTCGGCCCGAACGAGACCCTGATTGAGCGCATCATCGAGGATCGGTGCCTCGTCCTCATCGACCTCGATGATCCCGGCCCAGCCTTCGCCCTGGTTCCGACCCCCAACGTGGGCCCAGCGCGTCGAGCTGGTCCGCCGAAAGACGAACGAGTCCAATGCTTCGGTGACATCGCCCTCGTCATCGGCAACATCGTTGATTCTCAACCGGGAGGAAAGCGTGGCGATGTTGTAGGTCTCGACAAGGCCGGCGAAGCTGTCGGGGTCGACCGCAGGAGAGCACAGATAGCCCTGCCAACGGTCACAGCCGAAACTCTCAAGGGCTCGATACTGTTCGACGGTCTCAACCCCTTCGGCGACAACGCGGTGTCCAAGGGCGTGGCTCATGTGGATGATGCTGCGGGCGATCTCAGCATCGGGCCCGGGTTGGTCAACGCGCTCCACGAACGTGCGATCGAGCTTCACCGCCGTCAGGGGCAAGCTGCGCAGGTGCGACAGCGACGAGTACCCAGTGCCGAAGTCGTCGAGCGCGATCTCGCTGCCGATCTTGAGCACCTGCTGCATGTTCTCGATGAGCTGGTCGTCTGGTGTCACCCAGTCCTCGGTCACTTCGAACACGACCTCGGTGGGATCGACATCCCACCGTTCCATGATCGCTTTGGAATCGCTGGCGAAGTTGGGAGCATTCAGCTCGTTCGGCGCAACGTTGACCGTTGCGAGTAAGCCGTCGGGCCATTCACTCTTGCGACGGCACACTTCGTTCAGGACGGCCCGCCCGAGATCGCGCTCGTGGCCGGCGGCCATGGCCGCTTCGACCAGCTCGCCGGGCGGTACGAGTTCGTCGTCAACGCTGACGCGCAGCAGCGACTCGGCACCGATGATCCGCTTCGAATCGAAGCCGACTAGCGGCTGGAAGTGCACGTCGATGGTGTCGGGGAACTCCAACACATTTTCCAGCGCTCGCTGGATCTTCTGATTTGGTTCGATTGCCATTGCTCTTTCGCGAAGAATGATGCTGCATGGACAATCGGCTGTCTGAGGCCGAACTTGAGAACCTCCTGCGTAGAGCGCTCCGGTAGGGCTCGGCTCTCAGATCTCGCTGTCTGCCGAGGGATCACTTGCCGCCAGCAGATTCTGGTTCAGATGGCGGAAGGTATGGGATTCGAACCCATGGTGACGCAAGCGCCACAACGACTTTCGAGGCCGTCCCATTCGTCCGCTCTGGCAACCTTCCGCCCGAAATCGTAGCAGCGTCCGCACCCTTCCTGGCCGTGAGTATTGGTTGATTACATGATTACGTTCTAGCCCGTCTCGATAGGCTGGAGCGACCATGATGATGATGCATTCGCTCTGGCCGCGGGACAGAGAATCCATGAAGGGCGCCAAGATCGACCGGGAGTCGGCCAGCAGGGTGTGGCGATTCGCCAGGCCCTACCGCGGAATGGTCGGAGGCTTTTTGCTGACCGTCATCGCCCAGGCTCTGCTCGGTCTTCTTCCCCCGTTATTGTTCGGTCGGATCATCGACGACGTGATCCCCAACAAGGACACCGGCCTGCTCACCTGGTTCGCGATCCTGATCGTGCTCGCCGCGTTGGGCTCGGGAGTGGTGGCACTGTTCGAGCGCTACTGGTCGTCCCGCATCGGCGAGGGGGTCATCTACGACCTTCGCACCCAGCTGTTCGATCACGTGCAGCGTCTGCCGTTGGCGTTCTTCACCCGTACCCAGACCGGCACGCTCACCAACCGACTGAACAACGATGTGATCGGAGCCCAGCGGGCACTGACCGCAACGCTTGGCACCGTGGTCAACAACGTCATCGTGCTGATCACCACCCTGATCGCGATGCTGATAATCGAGTGGCGCCTCACCCTGTTAGCTCTGATCATCACGCCGTTGTTCGTGGCCCCATATCGCAAGATCGGCCAGATCCAGCAGAACCTCACCCGGGAGGGCATGGAGTACAACGCTCAGATGAACAGCACGATGACCGAGCGGTTCAACGTGAGCGGGGCTCTGCTGGTCAAGCTGTTCGGACGGCAGAACTCTGAGACCGAGATGTTCAGCGAGCGGGCCTCGGCGGTCCGCGACATCGGCATCCGCTCGGCGCTGTTCACCCGCAGCTTCATGATCATGCTCAGTCTGCTCGGCGCGATTGGCACGGCGCTGGTGTATGGGCTGGGTGGCTACTTCGCCATCCAGGAATCGATCGATGCCGGTGATCTCGTGACGATGGGCTTGCTGGTCGGCCGTATCTATCAGCCGCTCACTGGGCTGACCAACGCCCGGATCGACGTGCTCACGGCGCTGGTGAGCTTCGACCGGGTCTTCGAGGTGCTCGACGCTCCAAGCCCATTGGTCGATCGGCCGGGCGCCTCCGAGCTGGTGCGGCCCGAAGGTCGGATCACCTTCGACGACGTCACCTTCCGCTATCCCGACAGCACCGAGACCATCATCCCCAGCCTCGAGACCCAGAGTTCGGTGGTCTCCGACGCCGACACTCCCGCCGTGATCCGCAACCTCTCGGTCACTATCCAGCCCGGTCAGCTCGTGGCGCTCGTCGGTCCCTCCGGAGCGGGCAAGACCACGATCACCAACCTGGTGCCCCGGCTCTACGACGTCACGGGCGGCTCGCTGAGGATCGACGAGCACGACGTGCGTGACGTAACCCAGGAGTCCCTGCGACGCAACATCGGTGTGGTCGTGCAAGATCCACACCTGTTCCACGAGTCGATTCGTGACAACCTCCTGTATGCCAAACCCGACGCCACCGAATCAGAACTCGAGCGGGCATGTCGAGCAGCACAGATCTGGGACACGATCGACAAGCTCCCGGGCGGCCTCGACACGATGGTCGGAGAGCGTGGGTACCGGATGTCGGGCGGTGAGAAGCAGAGGCTGTCGATCGCTCGCATGCTGCTCAAGGACCCAGCGATCGTGATCCTCGATGAGGCAACCAGCTCGCTCGATTCGGAGAATGAGGCGTTGGTGCAACAGGCATTGGCCGAAGCTCTCCACGGGCGCACCGCGTTGGTGATCGCCCACCGCCTGTCGACGATTACCGACGCCGATCTGATTCTGGTTCTCGACCAGGGTCGCCTGGTCGAACAGGGCACCCATGATGCCCTGATGACCAACGACGGTCTGTACAGCGAGCTCTACAACACGTTGGTTCGAGGCGATCTCGAACCGGCCTGAATCGGCCAACCGGTACCGTGACGACGTGCCCCAGAAGAAGAACTTCGCCGTCGCCGAACTAGCAGGATCCGACCCGTACAAACTGACCACCGGGCTGATCGTGCCCCGCCCGATCGGGTGGGTCGGCACGCTCAGCGGGGCCGGCGTGCCAAACCTGGCGCCGTACTCGTTCTTCAACGCGGTCAGCGGCAACCCGCCGATGTTCGTGTTCTCCGCCGGTAGGGGTGCCCGCAAAGACACCCTCGACAACGTGCGTGAGGTGGGTGAATTCAGCCTGAACATCGTGACGGTCGAAGTGGTCGAACAGATGAACGCCAGCGCAGCGACCTTTGATGCGGGCGTGAACGAGTTCGATGCAGTCGGGGTCACTGCAGTCGCCTCGAAATCGATCCGGCCCCCGATGGTCGAGGAGTGCAAAGCCAACATCGAGTGTGTGGTCACCGACATTCTCGACATCGGCCACCCCGACTTGGGCAACGCTCTCGTGATCGGTGAGGCGGTCGAGTTCCACATCGATGAGTCGCTGCTCGACGGCACCAGGGTGGATCAGGCCGCTCTCCACGCCATCGGTCGCCACGTCGGCAACCAGTACAGCCACGCCACCGAACTCTTTGTGGCCGTACGTCCCCAATAGCGCCGACATACGACAAGAGGTGGTGGCCAGACGATCTGCGGCGCACCAGAGTGTCCGCTGAGAGCTGCTACCTTCCGGTCCTGACTCGGTTCACGGGCTCCGGTCGCACAGGGTCCGACCACCACCTCTCGGCCCAGGAGACATCTCCTGCGACGAGCAAATGCTCGAACCTGTATCGTAGACGCCTCAGACGCCCTGCCAACGTCGGGGCCGATGAAGATGGAGGCGTGCGAGAGCGGCCGAATCGGCACGCTTGGAAAGCGTGTGTGGGGCAACCCACCGTGGGTTCGAATCCCACCGCCTCCGCTGAGTGCCAGAATTCTCAGGATTCTCTGGGCGCCAGATCGCCACAAATCGTCGATTCAGTGGTCATCTGTCACGTTGTTACGAATCTGTGACGCTCTACGAGCCGGTCCACCTGGGATCATGTCGTCATCAGGCGCCCGCGTAGACACATCCTGTGCCGCGAACCCACTACCGGTGAAACTTTGACCGTCCTGTGTGACAGATCGATCGATCCTATGGCCCTTAGCGGAGTCGCCGAATACGTTGCGTGTCTTGCTCTTCACGCGGCGTGACGTCATCTCATCGGCGCGGCGAGTGAAGAGATCGGTAGTGAACTCCTGCCGGTACCCGCATTGGAAGGAAAGCTCGATGGACGTACAGAACAAGCAACGAGGGCGAAGGCGAGGCTTCTTCCGGATCGCTGCGGCCGTGGTCGGCGCGATCGCCGCCGTATCGACGGTGGGAACCGGCATGGTCGAAGCCTCGGATCGGCTGCCAGCCCCGATCCCCTCCGTCACCGATGTCACCGACACCGGGTTCACGGTGAACGTGGACATCACCAAGTACGACTGCGCCGGGTTTCTGTTCGAGATTCATGCTCTGCCCGCTGGCACCTTCGTGACCCGCGACTCGGGCAGCGAGTGCTTGAATCTACACTCGATCCCGGTCGACGGCTTGAAGTCGTGTGAGCTCTACCAGGTCACGGTGCGGACCCAGCAGGATGGCAAGATCTCGGATCTTCGCCGCACTACCGTCACCACACTGTGCGAACCACTCGAGCCCCCCGCTAGCGAGCCCGGGCCTCCCGGTCCGGAGGGTCCGGTTGGGCCTCAGGGTCCTGAGGGGCCGCAAGGTATCCCCGGACCGCAAGGTCCCGCAGGAGCCGACGGCCGCGATGGCCGAGATGGACAACCAGGAGTGCCTGGACGAGATGGTGCACAAGGTCCGATTGGCCCGCAAGGACCCGAAGGACCCCAGGGACCGACCGGTGCACAAGGTCCGATTGGCCCGCAAGGACCCGAAGGACCGCAGGGACCAATCGGTGCGCAAGGCCCGAGGGGGACTCGAGGGCCGGCCGGAGCCGACGGCGCAGCCGGTGCACCAGGCGCTGACGGAGTAGACGGTGCACCAGGCGCTGACGGAGTAGACGGTGCCCCAGGCGCAGCCGGTGTGAACTGCTTCAGCATCGGCGACACCAACAACGACGGCATCCTCAACATCGAAGACTGCCAAGGCACCCAGGGGCCAGAGGGCCCCCAAGGGGAGCCCGGGCCAGCCGGTCCCCCAGGAACCCCAGGTTCGGACGGTGCAGACGGCGCTGACGGTGCCCCTGGTGCGGACGGTGTGAACTGCTTCAGCATCGGCGACACCAACAACGACGGCGTCCTCAACATCTTCGACTGCCAGGGCGCTGAAGGGCCCGCGGGCCCCCAGGGCGAGCCCGGGCCAGCCGGCCCTCCGGGGATCGCCGGGATTCGGGTCGTGGAGGCCGGTCCGGTCGACCTCGTCGGTGGGGCTGGTGCGCTCATCCAGCTGGCCTGCGATGGCGACGGCGAATTGGCCATCAGCGGCGGCTGGACGAGCGATGACCAGGACGGCGACCTGATCGTCACGACCAATCGACCGTTCAACGACCAGATCTGGGAAATCAACGTCGAGAACATCAGCAGAAACGACATTGTCTCATTCACGGCCTACGCCGTCTGTCTCGAGGTGATCATTCCATAGCGGGTATCCGACGACCGGATGACGCGAAGGGGTCGCCGCGGCGGCCCCTTCGCCGTTCCTGCGCTGGCACTGGTAGACACGGACGGGTGAACCACGAAGACGGCATGCGAATCGCCCTCGAACAGGCCCAACTGGCCGTCCATCACGGTGATGTGCCCGTGGGAGCGGTGGTCCTGGATCCTTCGGGTGGCGTGCTATCCCAGCGTCACAACGAGCGAGAACTCACCGGTGACCCGACGGCCCACGCCGAAATCCTTGCCCTCCAAGATGCCGCTCGGGCCCGTGGATCGTGGCGGTTGACCGATTGCACCCTTGTCGTGACGCTGGAGCCGTGCCCGATGTGCGCCGGCGCCGCCCTCAACAGCCGTATTGCGACGGTGGTGTACGGCGCCGCCGACATGAAGGCAGGGGCATGTCTGAGCTTGATGAATATCGGCGGCGACCCTCGGCTGAACCACACATTTGAGATCGTGGAGGGTGTTCGGTCCGCCGAATGTGCCGAGCTCTTGTCGCACTTCTTTCGAGAGCGCCGCTGAGGGCCACGGCCACCACCGTCAGAGGGCGGAGCGGCCTTCGAGGGCGCGACCGAGGGTGAGCTCGTCGGCGTAGTCGAGATCACCGCCAACCGGCAGTCCGCTCGCCAGTCGGGTGACTTTGATCATGTCGAACGACTTGAGCATGCGGGCGATGTAGGCAGCGGTTGTTTCGCCCTCCAGGTTCGGGTTGGTGCAGATGATGATCTCTTCGATTTCTTCGGCGGCGATCCTGGTGGCGAGTTCTTTGATTTTGAGCTGCTCAGGGCCGACGCCTTCGAGTGGATTGATGGCTCCCATCAGAACGTGGTAGCGCCCCTTGAAGGCCCCGGTCCGTTCGAGTGCCGCAATGTCTTTGGGTTCTTCTACCACGCAGACGGTGTGATCGTCACGGCTGGGGTCGCCACAAATCTCGCACTCAGGACCTTCGGAGACGTTGAAGCATCGGTGGCAGAACTGGACGTTGTCTTTCACCTCGATCAGTGCGGCGGACAGGCGCTGGACGTCGGTGCGATCGACGTTCAGCAGATGAAATGCGATGCGCTGAGCCGATTTCGGGCCGATTCCGGGTAGCCGGCCCAGTTCGTCGATCAGCACCTCGAGCGGGCGAGCATAAGCACTCATTCGCTGCCGAGCATTCCGCCGAGCCCGCCGAGGTCCAGCCCTCCGGCGACACCACCGATCGCTTCAGCCTGTAGTTCACTGATTTGCGTGGCGACGTCGCGCAATGCGGCGAGTACGAGATCGTTGAGCATCTCCACATCGTCGGGATCAACGACATCAGCGGCGATACGGACCGCTTGGAACTCTCCGCTGCCGAGCGCGTCGATCTCGACCGTGCCACCGCCGGCGGAGCCGGTGACAAGTTCTGCTGCCTGTGCTTCTTGGGCCTCGGCGAGCTGGCTCTGCATCGCTTGCGCCGTTTCGAGCAGTGAGTTGAGGTCGAAGCCACCTAGCGGGTCGTCGGTCATCGGAAGAGGCCTTTCAGGTGTTGGTTGGCGGGTCGATCAGCTTGGCGCCTGGAAAGGCGGCGGTGAGCCGCTCGACCATTGTGTTGGAAGAGTCTTCAGCGTCCTGCAGCTCGCTGACCGGTCCGATGTCGTCTTCAGATTCTGAAGCCGGCGGGGCGGGTGGGGTCGAGCTGCGCCGCGGGGCATCGGGTCGGGACGGGTCGACCACCACGTCGACCTGGACCGACGTGTTGAAGTGAGCGCTCATCGCCACCTCGAGCTCGCCCTTCACCTGAGACGCTCGGTCGGCGGGAAGCTGGTTCGGATAGGCGAAGGTGACGGTGCCGTTTTCAACCCGGGTCGGTCGGCCCTGGCGGAATCGTGCCCGAACTTGCTGGGTGAGTCCCTGAAGGATGTCGGGGAGCCGCGCTTCGACGTTGCCCAGCGTGAGCTCTCCTCCGCCGGTCGGAGGCGACACCGGCTGTTCGTCGGGCGGCCGAGATGGCTCGGCCGGCGGAGCGGAACGCTTGGGTACGGGTTTGGACGCTTCCTCAGCCCCAGCCATGGCACCGCGAGCACCTTCGGCCGGTTGGCGGCGCCGCCGGGGTGGCGGAGCGGCGGGCGGAGGTGCAGCCCCGGGCGCGGCCGCCGACGGTGGGGCCTTCGACGACAGCTCGGCAACCTTGGACTCGAGGGCTTCGATGCGCTGGAGCAGCGCCGCGGTGTCATCGCCTTCGGCGCGGGCCAGCTGAAGCAGGGCCACCTCGATCGGCACCCGCGGATCAGGAGCCTGCCGTACTTCGACCAGGGCCTCACCTATCTTCTCCAGCGACCTCGTGATCGTTGCCGGCCCGAGTGCGGCGGCCAGTTGAGCGGCGCGGTCAGCAGCGGCATCGTTGAGATGGGTGAGCGGTGCCTGCATCGATGCCAGAAACGCTGAACGCAGTTCGCCCAGCATGTCTTCGCCGATAATGCGGGGTTCTGACCCGGCCTCGAGGCCCCGCTGCATAGCGGCGATGGCGGCAGCGGGATCCCGATCTGCGATGGCGCGGCACAGATCAGCACCGGTCGTGGCCGTGTCGGGAGCACCACCGGAAGCGACGACAAGGTCGAGCGCGCTGAGCGTGTCACGCGCCGAGCCTCCGCCGGTCTTCAGCGCCCAGGCGATTCCGTCGTCATCGACGTCGAGGCCGGCATCGGCAATCACCCAGCGAACGTGTTCCTCCAGCTCAGCGGCGGGCAGGAGCTGGAACCGGAAGTGCTGTGTGCGGCTGCGAATGGTGGGCACCACCTTTTGCGGCTCGGTGGTGGCGAGCACGAAGACCACGTGTTCGGGTGGCTCTTCGAGGGTCTTCAGCAGGGCGTTCTCTGCGCCCGAAGACAACATGTGTACCTCGTCGAGGATGTAGACCTTGGTGCGGCCAGGCGACCCGAGTGCGACACGATTGATCAACTCCCGAATGTCATCGACCTTGTTGTTGCTGGCGGCGTCTAGTTCGTGCAGATCGAACGACCGGCCGGCCTCGATGTCGCGACAACTGTCGCAGGTGCCATCGGGTTCACCATTGGTGGGATTTTCGCAGTTCAGGGCCTTGGCCAGCACACGCGCCGTGCTGGTTTTGCCGGTCCCTCGAGGCCCGCTGAAAAGGTACGCGTGGCCGTGCCGTCCCTCGGCGACAGCGGTGCGCAGCGCGTTGGTGACGACGGGTTGGCCCTTGATTTCGGCAAAGGTTTGTGACCGATACCGGCGATACAGCGACTGATGCCCCACCCTTGAATCCTATTCGGCGGTTGTGACGGTCTGCTCGGGTCTGGCCAACGTCGCTGGTGGGCCCGCACGGGGTCCACGCGAAATCCCGAGCCGACGGGGAGAGGAGTCACCGGCCCGGGAGATCGTTGTACTTTGCACCGGTGCTGCAGACACCAATCTCGGAACCGTCAAGTGTCAGCCCTTCGATTTCGTGCGTTGCAATTACGTTACAGCAGATGACGGAACCGTGACAAGCCAGCTGGGTAGATTTCCACGGCTGAGACCCCGCCGCCAGATGAATCGTCGGGTACGGCCCCTTTACAGGGCGCGGAACACGATGGCGTCGCCCTGACCTCCGCCGCCACACAGCGCCGCAGCGCCGTGCTCGATGCCGCGCCGACGCATCTCGTGAATCAGCGTGAGCGCAAGCCGGTTGCCCGATGCCCCGATCGGATGGCCCAGAGCGACCGCTCCCCCGTTCACATTCACAACATCGTCGGAGATGCCGAGATCGTCCATGCTGGCCAGCGCCACCGCCGCGAATGCTTCGTTCAGCTCGTACAGGCCCAGATCTGACACCGACAGCTCGGTTCCGGCGAGTGCCGCGATGATGGCTCGCGACGGCTGGGTGAGGAGCGACGTGTCCGGCCCTGCGACCTGTCCGATCGACACGACTTCAGCCAATCCCTCGATCCCAAGCTGGTCGGCTTTGGCTCGGTTCATCACGATCGTGGCCGATGCCCCGTCGGAGATCTGCGATGCGTTCCCGGCGGTGATGTTCCCGCTCTTGTCGAACGCCGGGCGAAGCGCGCCCAGGCCCTCGGCCGTCGTGCCCGGTCGAACCCCTTCGTCCTCGGAGACGACGATCGGATCCCCCTTGCGTTGAGGCACGGCCACCTCGACGACCTCGTCGTCGAAGCGGCCCTCCTTGATGGCGTTCGCAGCCCGCTCGTGAGAGGCTGCGGCAAACTCGTCCTGGGGCCCTCTCGCCATTCCGGCCGATGCGGCGTACTTCTCGGTGCCTGCCCCCATCGCACATGCATCGAAGGCGCAGAACAGCCCGTCGTACATCATCGAGTCGATCACGGTCTTGTCCCCGGCCCGATAGCCGGCCCGCGCCCCGGGCAGAAGGTACGGTGCGTTGGTCATCGACTCCATACCGCCAGCGACCACAATCTCGGCCTGACCGGTGGCGATCATCATGTCGGCGAGGGCGATCGCGTTCAGCCCGGAGAGGCAGACCTTGTTGATCGTGGTAGCGGGCACCGTCATCGGGATACCGGCATTGACCGCAGCCTGACGGGCGGTCATCTGTCCGGCACCGGCCTGCAAGACCTGACCCATGATCACGTAGTCGACCTGATCCGGCGAGATCCCCGCCCGCTCCAGCGCGCCTGAAATCGCCACACCTCCGAGGTCGGTGGCGGCGAGCGAGGCGAATGCGCCTGACAGCTTGCCGATGGGGGTTCGGGCACCAGCGACGACAACGGATCCGGACATGGGAGACCTCAAAACATCGAAGAGCGCCGGCGGGATGTCCGCCGACGCCCTTCAGCGTAAGGAGAAGTTGTACCCGGGCACAAATGGCCCACCCGTGCGACTAGGCGTCGTCGCCTCGGGCGCTGTCGACAGCTCGTTGCATCGCTTCACGC
>JABDJU010000016.1 GCA_013003325.1 Acidimicrobiales bacterium | reverse complement strand
GTGTTCGTGGTCGACGACGGCTCGGCTCCGGGCGTTCGGGCCAAACTGCGCCTCGCTCTTTCGCCCTACCCGAACGTTACGTTCGTCGAACTCGAGACGAACCGCGGGCCGGCAGCGGCCCGCAACGTCGGGGCCGCAACGGCGGATGCTCATGCGGAGGTGATCGTGTTTGTGGACAGCGGTGTGGAGGTCACAAGAGATGGCCTCGACAGGCTGGCCGGCTGGCTCGCTGCCGATGTCGCAGATGCGCATTCGGGAGTCCGGTTCGTGGCCAGCGCTCCTCGGGTGGCGACGACCCCCGCCGCAACGGCGACAGCTCGCTACGAGGAGAAACACTCACCACTCGACATGGCTGGACCTGGATCGGCCCAAGCCAGCCTGGTCGGTCCGGGACGCAGCGTCAGCTATGTGCCGTCGGCGGTGTTGGCCGTGCGGCGCGATGGTTTCGAAGGCGTCGGAGGCTTCGACGAATCCATGCGGTATGGAGAGGATGTCGATCTGATCTGGCGGATGTCCGACGTGGGTTGGTCCACGGTTCTCGACCCTGCTGCGGTGGCGTCGCACCCGGCCCGCAGATCCGTTCAGATGTTGGCGGTTCAGCGATTCCGGTACGGGTCCTCGGCCGGACCCCTCACAACTCGACATGGTGATCTCGTGGCACCCGCCGCCGCGAAGCTCACGGTCATGGCGGCGTCGGTGGTACTTCTCGTGGCCCCGTGGCGAACAGGACTGGGGGCGCTGGTCGCAGCGATGGGCGTGAACGCGTCACGGGTCGGCAATCGAGTCGACGAGGCCGCCGAAGGCCATCCCGGCAGCTTCGCCAACGGCGCTGTGGAGTCGTTGCGACTCGATCTGGCAAGTCTCACGAGCATCGGGCGCGCCTCATTGCGGGCGTGGTGGCCGCTTTCTGCCTGTCTGCTAGTCCAGCCGTTTTCGTCTCGCCTGCGACGTCGCCTTTTGGCGGTTCTCCTCAGCGCCGTCGTGGTCCGCGGCACGTCGGGCTCAGCCACGAACGTGTTGGTTTCGCTGGTCGACGACCTGGCCTATGGGGCCGGCGTCTGGCGAGGGGCAGCGTCGAGCCGGTCGTGGGCCGCGGTAACGCCCCGAGTGGTCAGGGAGCGATGAAGAGATCGAGCAGCTGGCCGTTGTCCAGCAGTGTTGCGCCCTTCATGGCGGCTTCGCTGGCGAGATCTCGATCGTCGGTTACGACGACGACCGGCCACTCGTTGGGGTAGCTGTCCATCAGAGCCATGATCTGGGCTGCGACCGACCCGCCCTCATTGGTGACCCGAACCCGCACCGAACGTGAATCGGGGAGGCGATCGGTTCCCTGGTCGCGGTCGAGGAGGACGTCGGGCGAAGCACCGGTGGTGCCGGCCATGACGCTCAGATAGTGGACCAGGTTGCGGCGCTGCTCGATTCGATCGACGCTGGGCCAGCCCATGGCTGCGACCGGGTCGCCATCGATCAGGAGCACCGCATTCTCGGTGTTGACGATGTGTCGGGCCGACAACAGCGGGTCGGTGGCAACCTCGGCGGGAACCTCGATCGCGTTGCGCACCTGCACCTCAGAAACGGCGGCCGGCGGGGCTTCGGCTTCGGCTTCGGCTTCGGCTTCGGCTTCGGCTTCGGCGACATCAACCTCTGTGTCGGCCTCCATCAGGCCAACTCCGGACATGCCGATCGCGCCCACGCCGGCGGTACCGAGCGGGCCCGAGTCGGCGCCGCCGTCATTTTCGTCGCCGGAGACTACGTCGGCGGCGACATCGGCAACTTCCTCATTGCGCTTGGGAACAAACGATGTGAAGAGGCTGGAGAGGCCACCTCGCTCAGACGTGGCGCCCGCTTCGGCGGCATCGGAGGCGCTGACCGTCGATCCGGGAAGATCATCGGACTCTGTGGGCTCGAACGATGCGACGGTCTCGGCCACCAGGGCGTGGACCTCGTCGAGGTCTTCTGTCTCGGGAAGCTCACCAGCTGCGTCGTCGTCGGCATCGGCTTCGGCGGGCAACTCGGCCGCCGCAGACTCATCGAGCAAACCGGCGGTGAAGTCCTCGGCGGTGTCGGACATCACCAGCGGAGAGGTGTCGATCTTGGGCTCAGACAGCTCGGGATCGTGGAACTCGGCGTCGTCGACAGCGTCGGTCAAGAGCTCTTCGGGGATGAGCTCGGCGGCAGAGTCGTCGCTATGGATCGAATCGCGAGCCTGGGCGGCGAGGTCGGCGAAACTCGAAGGCTGCGCTTCGGTCTCGGCCTCAGAGGTTTCCTCTGCAGTCTGCTCGGCCGCCGGCGCTTCATCGGCCACCGGCGCGTCATCGGTCACCTCGGCCTCGTCGGCGACAGTGAAATCCTCAGCCTCAATGGTCTCTTCAATGGCTTCTTCACCGATTTCCTCGGCGGCGGCGGATTCCGCTTCCGCCCCGTCGGCGACGGTGTCGACTGGTGCTGCGAATGCCTGAGGGGCGTGGCCGGTTTGAGCCACCTCGTCGAAAGACGGCGCGTCCGGGGCCTCAAGACCGTCGAGGTTCACCGTGATGGCGGAGTCCTCGGGCAGGGCATCGACCGACGACTGGAGTTCCTCCATGCGCTCTGAGAGCACGGTCGCCACAGACTCGGCATCGGTGAAGTTCTCGTCGAGCTTGGCCATCTCGCCCTGGAGGCTCGCCACCGTCGCTCGCACCGAGGCGAGCTTGGTCTGAAGGGCGTCGCGCTCTGCTGTCACCGAGGCGAGCGCGATCTTCAGGGTCTCGATCTTCTGCGAGTCTGAGGCGTTCTTGTCGCTGAGTGCGCTGTTGACCCGCTCGAGTTCGGCCCGTGCCTTTGCATGGGCACCGCCGAGGGCGTCGACGTGGCTCTCCATCGCTGCTCGCGCTGCGACTGCAGCCTGAAGCTCGTCAACCGACGCGCCCGCATTGGACCGAATCTGATCGAGTTCCTGGGTCAGCTCTTGGAGGTTGGCGGCGGCGCTCGCCAGCTTGTCCTCGGACTCGGCTAGCCGCTGCTGAGCAGATTCGATCTCGGCCGACAGGGAATCCTTGTCGTTGGTGAGCGCTTCGCGCTCGGCTGCCAGCCGTTCGGTCTCGGAGGCGAGCTGATCCTTCTCGCCGGACACGGTCTGGACCTTCGACTCGAGGTCGGCGAGCTGCACCTGCGCGGTGCTTGCGAGATTGCGAAGGTTCTCGAGCTCCTCGGCGAGTTCGGCGTGCTCGAGGATCGCAAGTTCCTTGGCTTCCTGAGCGTGGTCGCGGTCGGCCCGTGCCTGCTTCAGGTCGGTGTGAAGGCTGCGGATCTGTGCGGTGAGCGAAGCCGATCCTCGAGCGCTCGACTCGGTGCTGGCAGCGAGTGCCTCGCTGAGGCCTGACGCGTGTTCGGACTCCTCGAGCCGGGTGGCGAGTTCTTCGACCTCGGAGTCGACCGCAGCGCGTTCCTCAGAGAGCTGACCGACCAGATTCTTCAGCTCGTCCATTTCGGTGCGGATTGTCTCCTTGGTGACGGGTTCGTCGGGCTGGAAGTCGCTGGCTTCGACAGGCGCGCCGTAGTCGTCGCCGGCGTGCTCCCCATCGCCGGTCGCTTCGGGCCACGGGGCTTGGCCGTGCAGCCACTGGAAAGCCTCCTCACCGACGTTGTCGATGGTTGCTGCGTTGGCGACACGAGCTCGGAAGTCGGGGTTGTCGGTGAGCACCTGGTGGGCGACGGTGAGGGCGCGCTGAGGGTATTGGCGCACGTAGAGGAACATCCGCATCTGCGCTGGAGGATCAATAGGAGGATCCTGCTCTACCCCGTCTCGCGCTACGACGAAGGCGAGCTCACACGCCTTGGTTAGGTCCTGAGAATCCATTGCTCGATAACTCCCGAATTGCCTTCTGGTCGACGAACGGCTTACGCCTCACCTTTTACATCGACGTTTGAGAGACGAAGTTCAGTAGCAATTCGAGTTCTGTTCCGAATTGCCACATGGACCTGTTGGTTGTCCTCGCCGCCCAAACTGCCGAGACTGCGAGTCTAGTCAGCCCAGAATCTTGGCTGGAAACGAGCTCGGGGCAATCGAGAGGAACGCCACCATCTTGACACGCGAACATTTGTTCGCTTAACTCTCACGAATGTCGTTCGGTGCACCACCGATCCAGCAGTCGCTCGACGGTCTGGGCATCCCCCTGGCCGAGGCCACCTTCTGTGTGCTCGACCTTGAAACCACCGGTGGAGACGCGGCGTCGTGTGGCATCACCGAGATCGGGGCGGTGAAAGTGCGGGGTGGCGACGTCCTCGGGACGTTCCAGACGATGGTGAACCCGGGGTGTGGGATCCCGCCGAAGATCACGATGGTCACCGGCATCACCGACCTGATGGTGATGAATGCCCCCGCCGTCAACGCCGTTCTCCCCACCTTTCTCGATTTCATCGGGGGTTCGGTGATCGTCGGCCACAACATCGGGTTCGACATGCGTTTCATCTCCTCTGCGATTCGACGGTGGGGTGGGCCGATGCTCGGCAACCAACAACTCGACACGCTGGCGCTCGCGCGCCGCCTCCTCACCGAGGAAGTGCCTCGGTTCAAGCTGGGCGAGCTGGCCAAGCGCCTCCGACTACCCCACCAACCGTGCCACCGGGCCCTCGACGACGCCTGGGCCACAGTCGACCTGCTTCACTTCCTCATCGAGCGGGCGTCGGCCTGGGGCGTCACCGGGCTCGACGATCTGATCGCACTGCCGACGGTGGCCGGTCACCCTCAGTGGAAGAAGCTGTCGCTCACCACGCAGCTACCGCGCAAGCCGGGGGTGTACTTCTTCACCGACTCGCAGCAGCGAATCCTCTACGTCGGTAAGGCGACCGACCTGCGCGCTCGGGTGCGAAGCTACTTCAGCTCCGAGCGACGCCGAAAGATCCCCCAGCTGCTTCGAGAGACCGCCGCCATCGAACATGAGGTGTGTTCGAACTCGCTTCAGGCCGAACTGCTCGAGCTGCGCCTCATCCAAGAACACACGCCGCGATTCAACCGGCGCGGCACGCGGCCTCTCAAGCCGCAGTATGTGAAGCTCACGACCGGCGAGGCGTTCCCTCGCCTCTCGGTGGTCAGGTCGACCAAGGGGCCCGGCGTCTACCTCGGTCCGATCTCCAATCGGCGCACCGCAGAACTGGTTCTTGAAGCGATTCAAACAGTTGTGCCGCTGCGACGCTGCACCACCAAGATCTCGCGATCTGGCGCTCCCAAGCGAGCCGGCTTGTGCACCGCAGCACAACTCGGCAAGGCCGCCTGCCCGTGCACGGGTGAGCTCTCGGTCGGCGAGTACGAACCGATCG
This sequence comes from Acidimicrobiales bacterium, assembly GCA_013003325.1. Lineage (GTDB taxonomy): Bacteria > Actinomycetota > Acidimicrobiia > Acidimicrobiales > SZUA-35 > JABDIY01. The sequence goes on along the minus strand of JABDJU010000016.1, from coordinate 5,323 downwards.
TTGCCGACGCAGCCCGTCTCATGACCACCCACCCACACCTCGCGCTCGAGCGGCTTCGGGAACGGATGGAGACCCTGGCCGCAGCCGAACGGTTCGAAGACGCCGCGCTCACCCGGAATCGGGCCGGCGCATTCGCCTCGGCGGTGGAGCGGACCCGTCGGCTCGAGATGGTCGACCGGCTCGGCACGGTCTCGCTGGAACTGGATCGGGGCGTCATACGGATCGAATCCAGCGAGCTGTCGCTCGAGGAGCGATTGGTGGTCGGCGGCTGGCTCGACCGCCATGCGGCGCGGCTGCGGATCGTCGAAGGCTCGGCGGGATTGGCTTCGCAGCTGCCACGGCTCGGCAATTTCACCGCGCGGAAAGCTCCTACCCTCAGCCCGTCGTTGACGGCTGTGTGAAATCCTCGAACAGCTCACCGACCCGGCCCGAATCGATGGCGGCCAGCGATTTGGCCACCGCTGACACCAGGTCGTCGGCCACTCCAGCTACGACCAGAGCGGCGCCGGCGTTGAGGGCGACGATGCCCGTGGCGGCCGGCTCCGAACCGGGGTCGAAGATCATCCGTTTGAAAATCTCGGCATTGCGCGCACCGTCGCCCCCGGCCAGCTCGTCGTAGGTGACCAGCGACAGGCCGACCGCCTCGGGATGAACGGTTAGTTCCTTGATGCTCCCGCCGGAGACATCCCACACCCGGTTGGGGCCAACCGTCGAAAGTTCGTCGAGGCCGTCGTAGCCGGCGACCACCCACGCCCGCGCCATGTCGCGGCTGAGGAGAATGCGCGCCATCTGCTCAGCCCGCGGTTGGTTGGCGACGCCCAGGACGATCCGTCGTGTTCGCCCCGGATGCACCAGCGGACCCAGGATGTTGAACACGGTGGGAATGCCGAGGGCACTACGAACCGGGCCGGCGTGGCGCATGGCCGGATGAAACGTCTTCGCCCACGCGAAGGCCAGACCATGCTCAGCGATCAGGGCTTCCACCGCGGTCGGCGTCGGGTTGATGTCGACCCCAACCGCCGCCAGGAAGTCGAACGAGCCGCTGCTCGATGAGGCTGCCACGTTGCCGTGCTTGCAGACGGTGGCGCCGGCGGCAGCCGCCACGAACGATGCCATCGAGCTCACGTTGAGGGCGTGGGATTTGCGGTGCTTGGAACCACCGGTGCCGACGATGTCGACCGACCCCTCCGGAATCGTGAGCGGCTCCGAAGCGGCCAGCATCGCGTCGGCAAAGCCAAGGATCTCCTCGTCTGATTCACCCTTGGCACTGAGCCCCATGAGGAGCGCGCCGAGGGCCACCGGGTCGGCTTCGCCGGCGAGAACCTCGGTCATCGCGGCCGAGGTCTCCGCTCGAGAGAGATCTTCGCCGCGGGCGAGTCTCGACAGGAGGTCGGTCCATGAACTGGTCACAGCGTCAGGGTAGATGGCGACGAGACACAAATCGCCGGTTGGCCCCAGACCTCCACGAACTGGGAAAACAACTCTGTCACACCCCATCTGCATCATGTATCCATGCAGCACACACACCTCCGACTCACCACCCGGCGCCGCTACCCGTGGGAGCTCAGCGATGAGACCCGGCGGGTCGGCAAGGAAGGTCTGGCCCGGGTTCGGGCCATTCTGGACGCCAAGGCCCAAGGTCCCGACCAGCAGGTACTGAAGCTCGACTTCTCTTCACCCTCAGAACGCGTGGCACCCACCGATCCACCTCTACGTCGCCCGCTGGCCGCCTGAGCGCACCACACTGACCGGGTGAGGTTTGTTCGATTCGTCAGGACGATCGCCATCACGGTGGTCCTCGCAGCAGCTGCAGCTGCGATCGTCTGGGTGCTTCAAACCGACACGTCGTCACAACCGACCACGATCGAGGCCGGCACAGCCACCGTCGAATGGGTGATCGACGGCGACACGGTCGATCTCATCATCGATGGACAGCAGGAGCGGATCCGTCTGATCGGCATCGACGCACCCGAGTCCGTGAGCCACGAGACACCGGTGCAGTGCTTCGGGCAGGAAGCATCGCTGGCGCTCAAGGGCCTGCTTCCCGTCGGCGCCGACGTGCGGCTCGAACGCGATCAGGAGACCAGGGATCGCTTCGGCCGCCTCCTGCTCTATCTCTATCGAGCCGACGACAACCTGTTCGTCAATCGCTGGTTGGTCGAGAACGGCTACGCCGATGCACTCTTCTTCGAACCGAACACCGCATATCGCCGCGAGTTCACTGAGCTCCGCAACACCGCCCGATCAACCCCGCTCGGGTTGTGGGCCAACTGCGACGGGCCGGATCAGCCGCTGGAGTAAGCCCGTTTCAGCGGAGATCGTCGAGTCCTTCGGCGAAACGGGCGGCGTGACTTCTCTCGGCCCGAGCCAAGGTCTCCATCCAGTCCGCCACCTCGTCGAAACCCTCCTGCCGGGCTATGGCGGCGAACTGGGGATACATCTCGGCGCTCTCCCTGGTCTCACTGGCGATAGCGGCCCTGAGGTTGTCCTCGGTTGAGCCGACAGGCTTGCCCGTGATCGGGTCACCGACCTCGGTGAGAAAGTCGAAGTGGCCGAACGCGTGCCCGGTCTCGCCCTCGGCGACAGATCGAAAGAGGGCGGCGAGATCGGGATAGCCCTCGACATCGGCCCTCTGAGCGAAATACAGGTAACGACGGTTGGCCTGACTCTCTGCCGCGAAGGCAGCCTTGAGGTTCTGTTCTGTCTGGGTACCGCGAAGATCAGGCATGTCTGCTCCCATAGGTCACTGGTCGGTCGCAGTGTGGCATCGTTGAAGCCGCTTCGGACAACAACGCATCGCTTCGGCGCCGACCAGACGTTGCCAGCGTGATTGGCATACGCTCGAATCGTGCCTGACATCAACTGGTCGGTGGTCCGAACCGCCGCCGCCAGCGGTCTCGTGATCGTGATTCCGCTCACCATCCTCTCGTTGGTGGTGCTCGACGATGACTCGTCGAGCTACGCCAAGCTCGGGTTCTTCGGGCTCACCATGTTCGGGTTTGCCGCGGCCGGTTACGGAGGCGGAAAGCTGGCACCTCACGCTCCGATGGCCCACGGTGCGCTCGGGGCGGCCGGCACCTACGTGGTGATCCAGACCTTCGGCGTGCTGCGTCGCCTGATCAGCGGTGACGAGATCAACGCCATCGGCTACCCCCTCCAGGCACTGATCGCCGCTGGATGCGGCATCTTCGGAGCGGCGTTCGCCGACTGGGTGCGACGGTCGGGCCGCCCCACATCGGTCGACGAACTCCGATCCCGACTCCCCCGTTAGACCTCGCTCCAGCCGCTTACCGACTTGACCTCGAGGAACTCCTCGATTCCCCACTCTCCGCCCTCGCGACCGTTGCCGGACTGGCCGTAACCACCAAAGGGTGCACCAGCACCCTGGGGTCGGCCGTTCATCTCGACCATGCCCGACCGCAGCTGGCGGGCCACCCTGCGGGCCTTCTGACCATCGGTGGTCTGCACGTAGTTGGTGAGGCCGTACGGCGTGTCGTTGGCGATGGCGATCGCTTCTTCTTCGGTGTCAAAGGGCATGATCGACAGAACCGGACCGAAGATCTCTTCTTGGGCGATCGTCATCGACGGGTCGACATCGGCGAAGACGGTGGGTTTCACGAAGTAGCCGGTGTCGTGACCCTCGGGGCGTCCTGGTCCGCCGGCGACAAGCCTGGCGCCTTCCTCTTCACCTTTGGCGATGAGTCCTTGGATCTTGCTCCACTGAGCGTGGCTCACCACCGGGCCGATATGGCGGCCCTCCTGTGAGGAGTTGTCAACCGCGGTCTTGTTGGCGACCTCTTGAGCGGTTGCCACCGCTTCGTCGTAAAGCGAACGTTCGACCAGCATGCGGGTTGGGGCGTTGCAGCTCTGGCCGCTGTTGTTGAAACAACGCTGGACACCGCGCTTGACCGCCTTTTCGTCGGCGTCGGCGAAGATGATGTTGGCGCCCTTGCCGCCCAGTTCGAGTGCCACACGTTTCACCGAGTCGGCGGCGTTCTTGGTGATAGCCGTGCCGGCCCGGGTGCTCCCGGTGAAGGAGACCATGTCGATGTCGGGGTGTCCGCTGAGCTGGGTGCCGACACCGGGTCCGTCGCCCTGAACCAGATTGAACACACCGGGCGGGAACCCGGCCTCGTGCATCATCTCGGCGAACAGTGCCGAACTGAGTGGCGCGATCTCGCTGGGTTTGAGCACCATGGTGCATCCCACTCCGATGGCCGGGACGACCTTCAGGGTCACCTGGTTCATCGGCCAGTTCCAAGGCGTGATCAGAGCGCACACCCCGACCGGCTCGTACAGAATCGTATTGTCGGGCGAGTCCGGGCCGAGGGGCCGTTCGAACTGGAAGGCCTTCAGCTCCCGGATGATGTTCTGGATATGCCAGAGCCCCGCCCCGACCTGCTGGGTCTGCGCCATGCTGATCGGCGCACCCATTTCGAGAGAGATCGCTTCGGCCATGTCTTGGGATCGGGCTGTATAGATCTCGTGCAGCTTCTCGAGCTTTTCGATCCGCTCCGCGACCGGTGTCATCGACCACGCCGGGAAGGCGGCCTTGGCGGCGGCGACCGCTGCGTCGGTATCGGCCTCACCGCCGAGAGAGATTACGGCGCAAACCTCCTCGGTCGACGGGTTGATGACATCAAAGTCGTTGGGTTCGGCCGGAGCGACCCATTCGCCGTTGATGTAGAAGTTGCGACGATCGATGAGCGTGTCGGACACAGGTACTCCCTTGAGTGTTGCTTCTTGCCACCACCAGTGTGCCGGACCGGGCGGCGCAAACCCGAAGCAACTGCGCCCTAGCCGGCCAGTTTCTTCATCAGCCGCTGAACCGTGCCCAGCGTGCGGACCGTCGTGAGACCGAGAACCGTGTCGAGCCCCTTCTGCACATCACCGCTATCGGCCATCCCGCCAGACGGGAGCCAGTGGATCTCATTGCCGATCGGCTCGAATCGATCCGTCGGCCTGAAGACCCCGTTCAGGTCAGCCTCGGGCGCGTGCTGTAGGAAGACGATTTGGGGCTTGCCGCCCTCAGCGCCGGATTCGCCGTTCAGGGGTGATGCGGCAATCTTCTCGAGCTCGGCTTCGGTGCGCACGAACACCGGCACCTCGTAACCGAGTTCGGACGTCAGACCGGCCGATAGGTCGGCAGCGTCGACGTCGTCGACATCAGGAAGAATCACGTTGCCGCTGGCCTGGTACGGGGTGGGATCGGTGAAGCCGAGACGCCCGAAGGCGGCGGCGAGGTCGTCGTTGGTGATTCGACGGCTCCCCAGGTTCATCCCTCGCAAGAACACAACCACGGCCATGGGCCGTCAGCGTAGGC
>JABDJU010000360.1 GCA_013003325.1 Acidimicrobiales bacterium | reverse complement strand
GAAGCGGAGCGTTGCGCCCGAACCGAGCTGCCGGCGATCGTGATTCCCCCCGGTGTCGATACCGAGCGGTTCCGCCCGTTGGATCGGGACGAGCGGGCTGCGGCCCGCATGCGATTCGGGCTTGGCGAACGCCAGCTCGTGGTGTCCACGGTGAACCGACTCGTACCCCGCAAGGGGCTGGATGTCTTGGTCAGGGCGGCAGCCCGATTGAGTTCGCGGTTCCCTGATCTTCGGGTGTGCATCGGAGGAACGGGCCGGCAGGCCGACCACCTGGCCGCACTGATCGAGCGTCTCGACGCACCGGTCACGATGCTCGGCCGGCTCCCCGACCACGACGTGCCGCTGTTGTACGGAGCATCTGATGCGATGGCCATGCTCTGTCACGAGCGGTGGGGAGGCCTCGAGCAAGAAGGTTTCGGGATCGTGTTTCTGGAAGCGGCCGCCGCCGGGATTCCCCAAGTGGCGGGTCGAAGCGGTGGAGCTCAGGAGGCGGTGGTCGATGGCGAGACGGGCATCGTTGTCGACCAGCCCCGATCGGTCGATGAGGTTGCCGCAGCGCTGTCGCGACTGCTCGAGTCGGCGTTGCTGCGGCACCAGCTCGGTGCGGCCGCTCGTCGACGAGCGGTGCAAGACTTCGACTACGACCTGTTGGCAGCTCGACTTCATCGAGAGCTGTCGACACTGGTCCAGGGCTTTGCCGATTAGTGTTATGAGCATGGGGCGTTCCGAACAACGACTGGTCCGACGCACGGTCGAGGCGTCGGTACAAGATTGCGTCAACGTGGCGGTCGACATCGCCAGCTACCCCGAATGGGCCGAAGGTGTCCGTGAGGCCGAAATCACCGAAATCGGCCCCGACGGGCTGGTGAAGCGTGCCCATTTCGTGGCTGCTGCCTTTGGGCGGGCGGTGAGCTACGAACTCGACTACAACACCACCCACCTGCCCCACTCGCTGTCGTGGTCGCTGATTCGGGGCGACATCGTGCGCACGATCAGCGGGAGCTACCGTTTCGCCCCCTCACTCGACGAGCCAGACCAGACCGAAGTGATCTATCAGCTCGAAGTCGAACTGGTCATTCCGGTGCCCGGGTTCGTCCGCCGAAGGGCTGAAGACCTGTTGATGAGCACCGCCTTGGAGCGGTTCAGAGCCGAGGTTTCCCGCAGGGCTCGGATGAAGGCCTGAGCAGGGCGAATCCTCTGCCAGAAAATCCATCTCCGGAATTACTACACCGAGGGTGTGATCGGGTCGATGGAGGACCATGCGTTTGCTCCGCCTCGACCTCGGTGGTCAGTCCGGCTCACTCAATCTGCACCCGTTTCTGACGGTGATGCAGCGCCGCGGCGTCGACGACCGGCAGCCGGTCATCAGCGCGGCGCGGTCCCTGGCCAACGGCGACGGCAGCGGCGTGCACGGATTGGTGGAGACCGAGAAAGGGCTCCTGGAACTCTCGGGTGCGCCCGACGCGACCCTCGGCAGCCCTGTCACCACCGAAGACATCGTGCTCGACACCGACGCTGCGGCGTCGGGGAGCGCACCCGCCGCCGCCCTTCAGGCCGAACTCGACCAGCTCCAGCGACGGGCCAGCATCGACGCCGTCGCGGTCGAAATGATTCGGGCCGACCTCGACCCGGCCGCCGCCGCCCGCCTGCAACATCTTCGCTCGTACAAGGCCGGAGACTCCGAAGCGCTGATGGACCAGCGATTGGTCGCCGACCTCGCCAAGGTCGCTCACGCATTGTCGGCGGTCCAGGAGCAGCCCGCCACGCTGATCGAGTCCGCCCCGGGGATGCGTGAACTGATAGAGCAGTGGCGCGCGTTTGTCGTCAAGCGAGAGTCCCACGCAGCCCACCTCGGCACGCTGGAACAACGCATCGACGATGCCGCCACGGAAGTCAAGGCAGCCGAGATCGCAGTGATCGCCGCCGAGGCCGATTGCCAGCCCGTGATCCTGTCGCCCGCCGAGGAAGCTCGCCTCGATGAGCTCGCCAATCCCTCGACCGAAAAGCGGGGCAAGAAACGGCCCCGCGAACGGACCGAGGCCGAGGAAGCGGAGATGAAAGAGATCCTGAATCGCGTCGGTCTTCCCACCTTCACCGCCTACGCGATGCACCGCCTCAACCCGCAGGCACCACCGGACAAGCAAGCCGCCCTGCACGCCGCCACCGCCGCGGTCGCCCGAGCCCAGGCCGATCTCGAAGAAGCCAAGGGCGAGTTCTCACTCGACTCGGTCACCCGTGAACTCGAGTACGACAAAGCGGAGATCAACGAGAAGGCGAAAGAACATCTCGGGGCAGTGCTGCCCGAAGACCTGGGAGCGGCCCTCGAAGCGAGGATCACCGAGCGGGAAAACCCGATCTGGATCGAAGCACTGCGCAAGCTGTACGACGCCCTCGACGAAGTGGGATCGGGCATTCCGGAGAACATGCAGCCCGAGGACCTGCCCCAGTGGGCCACCGAATGGATCGAACTCACCGAGCGCAGCGCTCGTGAGGCGGCCGGCATCGCCCCCGACGACATCGACGACCAGTTGACGGCGGCCGAAGAGTCGCTGCGCCGCCATGCCAAAGCGATGGCAAGGATCGACCAGATGGAGGCTGCTGCGGAGGCGACAGCCCGCAAGGCCCAACAGCTCGAAATGCAGATCACCCGCGCCGAACAGCCCACCCGGGCTGGAGCTGCTGAAGCCCTCGACAACCTGCTTCCGCAGTTGGAGCGGATCAACGCCAGTGCTGGCTCATCGGTGCCGGTGGTACTGTCCGGTCAGTTCGGCCAACTGAGCGACGACGAGGTCGAGGATCTGCTGTTCAGTCTCGAAGCGTTCACCCAGCATTTCCAGCTGATCGTGATCACCGAACGGGAACGGGCCCAGAAGTGGGCATCCACCGTCGGACTCGAGCGGGCCAGCAGCGTCTAGGACCGGGCCGGTCAGCTCAGCTCGGGAAGCGCCTTCCTGAGATTCCGCATGGCCTGATGGGTGCGCTGCTCGTTTTCGATCAGCGCGAATCGCACATGACCCTCGCCGCCGGGCCCGAACCCCTCGCCGGGTGAGGTGGCGACGCCGGCCTCGCGGACCAGGTAGCTGGCGAACTCGACTGACCCCATGTGGGCATAGGGCTCAGGAATCGGCGCCCAGGCGAACATCGTGCCCTTGGGTCGCTCGATGTTCCAGCCGATGCGATTGAGACCGTCGCACAGCACGTTGCGGCGGTTTTCGTAGATGGCCCGGGCCTGAGAGGGCTGCTCGGTCGCTTCGTTGAGCGTGACCGTCGCGGCGATCTGGATCGGCTGGAAGGTGCCGTAGTCGAGGTAGCTCTTCAGTTTGCCGAGCGCAGCAACGACCTCGCTGTTGCCCATCAGAAACGCTACCCGCCAGCCAGCCATGCTGAACGACTTGGTCATGCTGTACAGCTCGACACAGCAGTCCTTCGCACCGGGAACTTGAAGGATCGAGGGCGGCTCGTAGCCGTCGAAGCCCAGCTCGGCGTACGCGTTGTCGTGCACCACGATCAGATCGCGCCGGCGGGCAAAATCAACCACCTTCGCGAAGAACTCGAGGTCGACACACACCGTGGTCGGGTTGTGGGGAAAGCTGATCACCAGCGTTCGGGGCTTGGGCCAGCTGTATTCCCACGAACGTTCCAGGTTGACGATGAACTGGTCCCCCTCGGCCAAGGGAACCTCACGGATCGCCGCACCGGCAAAGATCGGACCCCAGATGTGAATCGGGTAGCTGGGAGCTGGAACGAGCGCAGCATCCCCGGGCTGGAGCAGCACCCACATCAGGTGGGTGAACCCTTCCTTGGCGCCGATCGCCTGAATCACCTCGGTATCGGGGTCGAGATCGACCCCGAAGCGGCGCTGGTACAGCTCGGCGGCGGCCTGGCGGAGGCGGGGGATGCCACGGCTGGCTGAATATCGGTGGTTGTGCCCTTTCTGGGCGGCTTCGATCAGCTTCTGCACGGCGATGTCTGGTGAGGGCAGATCCGGGTTGCCAAAACCGAAATCGATCACGTCGACCCCATCCCGGCGGGCGTTCATCTTGAGTTCGTTGATGACCCCCAGCACGTAGGGCGGGAGGTGGTTGATCCGGCGAAACTCCATCAATCGGTCTTTCCTGAGCGTTCGATCCAGGAAGGGTAATCGGAGCGGACCGACATCAAGGGGCAGAGCGTCTAACTGGCGCCCGGGCATACTTGGTGTGTGGAGATCGAAGCTCGGAACCGGTTCATCGGCATCGACGTCGGGGGGACCAAAATCATGGGCGTCGTGGCCGACCCCACCAGCGGGGTCATCCAGGTGCGTCGCAAGGCACCTACTCCCAAGGCCGACCCGGAGACCCTGCCGGAGGCGATCAAACAGGTCGTCGCCGAGCTCATCGAAGAGGCCGGCCGCCCGGTCGGGCTAGGCGTGGGCGTGCCAGGCCTGGTCGATCACCAGGGAGTGTTGCACTATGGGCCGAACGTGCCCGGGGTGCTCGGCCTCGACATGGCCGGTGAACTTCGCAGCGAGTTCGGCCTCCCGGTAGTGGCCGAGAACGACGCCACCTGCGCAGCGCTGGCCGAACACCGGCTGGGAGCGGCCCGGGGAACCACCCATGCGGTGGTGGTGAACCAGGGCACGGGAATCGCTGGTGGCATCATCATCGGCGGCCGGATGTATCGAGGTGCCAACGGCTTCGCCGGGGAGCCGGGCCACATGCTCATCAACTCGGGGGGTCACGTGTGTGCCTGTGGCAAGACCGGCTGCTGGGAGGCGGTGGCTTCGGGTGCGGGTTTGGCAAACATCGCCCGCGATGTCGTGGCCGAAGGCAAGGGCCACCGGATCGTCGAGCTGGCTGGGGGAGAGGCCGCCCACATTCGAGGTGAGCACGTGTCGGCCGCCATGGCCGAAGGCGACTCAGATGCCGCCGAGGTGCTCGACCGGTTCGGCTGGTGGGTGGCCGAAGGTCTGGCCAGCCTCGTGGCGTTGCTCGATCCGGAACTCATCGTGCTAGGTGGGGGCCTCACCGCCATCAACCGTCATTTCATCTCCGACGTGCAGGAGCGGGTCAACGCCACCGTGATGGGTGCCGCCTATCGACCGGAGGTTCCCATCGTTCCCGCTCGGCTCGGCGCAGAGGCCGGAGCGATCGGGGCCGCCATCAGCAGCCGAGACCTGTTCCTGGGCCGCTGACCGGCACGGCTGATCGAACGATCAGCTGGCACCACCGGTGAGGCCGTGCACGGTCATCCTAATGACGGCCTCAACCGGGGGCGGAGAATCGGTATCGGTCGCCGTGCGGCTTATCTCATCGGTGATGCCGCGGATCGCGATCGCCATCGTGCGGGCATCGCCCTGCTTGATCAGCCCCTGCCCCATGGCCTCGGTGAGGTGACGAACAGCGTCCTCGGTAGAGATCTCGCGGCCCCGGCGAAGCTCGTCGGCAAATGTGTCTTCGGTCCGGGCAAAGTCGACCAGACGCTGAACCTCCGGGTGCTCCGCCAACCAGTCGAGCGTTGCCCGAACGCCGAGCTCGATTCGACGCAATGGGTTGGGCTCGTCGCAGATGGCTGCCTGCTGGTGGCGTCGGAGCTCGAGAAGCGCGTCCTTGAGGATCTCACGAAGCAGGTCTTCCTTCGAGGTGAAGTACCAGTAGAACACCCCCTTGCCCACACCGACCTCGCCCACGATGTCAGCCACCGATGTGGGGTGATATCCCTGTTCGGCGAACTTGTCGATCGCCACCCGCAGGAGTTCCTGGCGGCGCTCGTGGCCGCGGGAGGTCAGCTTGCGTTCAGCGCGGGCCAGCGACATGGATCCCCAGGGTAGAGCAGTTTCTTGACCGTTGAGTCAAGAACGGGCGGGCCGCCTCACACAGCCGCTGAGCTGCTAGACCGGTGGCATGACCGACCCGATTGTGGAGCAGCTCGATGCGACCGGTGTCCCGTACCAGATGGTTGACTGTGACCCCGATCTGGCTGACACCGCACAGTTCTGCCGGGCGTATGGCTATGCGTTGGCCGATTCGGCCAACACCATCATCGTTGTCGGTAAGAGCACGCCGCGAGTCTTTGCCGCCTGTGTGGTGTTGGCCGATTCGCGGCTCGACGTGAACGGCGTGGTCCGGAAGCGATTCGGAACCCGTAAGGCGTCGTTCGCGTCAGGGGACCAGACGATGGAGCTCACCGGCATGGCCATCGGAGGGGTGACCGCCGTCGGACTTCCGGCCGACTTGCCGCTGTGGGTCGATAGTCGGGTGATGACACGAGACAACGTCGTGCTGGGAGGGGGAGGCAGAGAACGAAAGATTGTGGCGCCTCCCGACGTCCTGGTGGCCCTGCCCAACGCCGAAGTGGTGGAGGGTCTGGCCAAGCCGATCGAGACCAAGCCCGGCGGCTAGACGGCCCAGCCCCGCGATCGCTCGACGGCCTGGGTCCAGCGGCCATACAGTTCCTCCACTCCGCTGCGGTCCGCCGACGGTGTGAACGAGGCGTCCACCTCCCAGCTGTCGACAACGTCCTGAGTGCTTGCCCAATACCCCTCGGCAAGCCCGGCCAGATAGGCCGCTCCAAGGGCGGTGCACTCCATGTTCGCCGGGCGGGTCACAGGAACATTGAGCTGGTCGGCTTGGATCTGGAGGAGAAGGTCCATGACGCTGGCTCCGCCGTCGACCCGCAGCTCTGCGGGCAACGTGCCAGAGCCTCTCGTCATCGCATCAACCACGTCGCGCACGCTGAAAGCGATCGCTTCCACGGTGGCGCGAGCAAGCTCGGCCCGCCCGGTGCCTCGGGTGATGCCAACGATGGTGCCGCGTGCATAGGGATCCCAATACGGGCTACCCAGCCCCGTGAACGCAGGCACCATGAAGAGATCGCCGCTGGTCTCCACCGAGGCCGCAAGGGGTCCGACTTCTGCCGCTTCCTTGATGATGCCGAGACCGTCGCGAAGCCACTGGATTGCCGACCCGGTCACGAACACGGCGCCCTCGTAGGCATAGGTCGCGGCGCCGCCTTCTGTCAGCTGCCATGCGACCGTCGACAGCAACCCTTCGACGGGGTCTGGCATCGCAGTGCCGACGTTCATCAACACAAAGCTGCCCGTTCCGTAGGTGTTCTTGGTCATGCCGGGCTCGAAGCACGCCTGCCCGAACAATGCCGACTGCTGGTCGCCAGCAACTCCGCTGATCGGGATCCCGGCGCCGAGCGCGGTGGTATCGGCGGTGACTCCGAACCGGCCGCTCGTGGGGCGCACTTCGGGCAGCGCAGAGATCGGCACTCCGAGCAGTGAGCACATTTCTTCGGACCAGGCGAGCCGACCGATGTCCATGAGCAAGGTGCGGCTTGCATTGGATGGTTCGGTGGCGTGAACCGCCCCATCGGTGAGCTTCCACATCAACCAGGTATCGATGGTGCCCAGGGCGAGATGCTCGTTGGCTTCGACCCCTCCCTCGTTCAGCAGCCACCGGAACTTGGTACCCGAGAAGTACGGGTCGAGCACCAATCCTGTGGTGGAACGGACCATGTCGAGGTGTCCCTCTTCGCTGAGTTCATCGCAGTACGCCGCCGTCCGCCGGTCCTGCCACACGATGGCGCGATGCAGTGGCTCGCCGGTGCGGCGGTCCCACGCGACCACGGTCTCTCGCTGGTCGGTGATCCCGATCGCGACGACGGGCTCCTCGAGTCCAGCCATCAACTCGGCGATCACCTGTTGGATAC
>JABDJU010000357.1 GCA_013003325.1 Acidimicrobiales bacterium | reverse complement strand
GGCCAGCACAAGTCGACCTGGGCAACGAGGCAGCCGTCGGCATCGATGATTCGGTACTCGAGCTGTGGGCGGGGGAGTCCCTGACGTTCGCACCAGTCGGCGAACTGGTCGCTCCAGTCGCTGAGCGAGAGTGTTGGCGCGGCGGTGAGCTGAGCTAGTGCGTCGCGAAGGTTCGAACAGTTCGGTACTGGGGCCGAGAGAAACGGTTCCGCGACGTCGGTCAGTTGTGTAAGGGTGATTCGGTTGTGGCGGCGGGCGTGATTGAACGCCGAGCGGAACTGTTCGAAGTGGTGGTGCATGGCGACCGACACCAAAGTCTCAGGGAGCGGGATCACCGGGATTCGGTCGAGCTCGAGGGTGCGGACTCGGTCCCAATGCGAGCTTCGATGGATCCGCAGGCGAGGGCGAGCGCGTGGTCTCACACCGATGGGAACCAACAACTCGGCGTAGCCGGGGGACAGGTCGTGCGGGTCGCCGAGCCCGTGGACCGCAGCGGCGGTGGCGCCGAACGCCCGCCCGCCGGTGGCCCAACAGTGGGCCAGCACCGTGGAACGCCATGTGGGGGAGTGACCGGCGAGCCGGTAGATCCCGCGTTCAGTTCGTTCGAGCTGGCCTCGCCCCACCAGGGTTCGAATCTCTTGCACGCTGAACCCAACACTTCGGAGTTGTGAGGTTGCCAGCAGCCCATGCTGCCGCCCCGCCGCCCTCGTCACTCGCTTCCACCGCTCCGCACTCACACAGTGTAGTGTAAACAAGCGTAAGTACACGAACCTCTCGAACTGGCTGTCAATGTCAATGACCCGGCAGTGATCGTCGGCAATGACGGAGCCAACACAACTGCAGCCCGTTTGGGTCGTGGGGTGGTGACGGTTGTCCCGGTCACGTCCCGCACCGACCAGGTCTACCCGTTCCAGGTTTTGCTGCCAGCCCCTGAGACCGGGCTCCACACGGACTCCAAAGCCCAAGCCGAACAGGTTCGGTCCGTTGCGGTTGAGCGAATCGGACCTGTTGTGGGCAGGCTGGGGTTTGAGCTCATGGGCCAACTCGACGACGCACTTCGCCTTCACCTAGACCTGTAGGCGCCATCGTCCAATCGAGACGCGTCGAAAGTGTTGCTCTCCAACACTTCCGCCGCATGTCGGGGTGGCCGCCGGGGTAGACATCGAACCGTTTGAGCGGTGGTCGTGTCGGGTAACAGACCGAGATGGACGTGCGTCGCGACGACTCGCCCCCGGTGCCCGCAACCGATGCAGCCAGTCGCAGCGGCACCGAGGCTGACTCCCAGACCCGATTGAAACGAGCCCTAGGTCTGTCCGACATCGTCCTGTTTGGGGTCGGCGGAATAGTAGGCGCCGGTATCTACGCCATTATTGGAGAGGCGGCAGCGTCGGGCGGCAACCTGCTGTGGCTCAGTTTCCTGATCGCCGCAGCGGTGGCCTTTTTCACGGCCCTGAGCTACGCCGAGTTGGTGAGCCGATTCCCCGATGCCGGGGGGAGCTTTGAGTATGTGAAGCAGGCGTTCGGGCTTCGAGTCGCGACGATCGCCAGCGCGTTCATGCTGTTCACCGGGGTTGTTGCGGCAGGAGCGATCGCCATCTCGTTCAGTTCGTACTTCTCGAGGCTGGTGGACGTTCCGAGCACAGTCATGACCCTTGCCGTCATCGTGACCATGGGTGTGGTGAACGCTCTCGGCGCCGCTCAGGCTAGTTGGTTCAACAAGTTGGCAACGGCGGTCACGCTCCTCGGTTTGGCGTCGGTGGTTGTGGTCGCTGCGCCGGACATGCTCTCGGTTGATCTGCTGGATGCGCAGGGCGCGGACGTGCTCGGTATCGGGGTGGGCAGTGCCCTGATCTTCTTCAGTTTCATCGGCTTCGAGGATCTGGTGAAGATGGCCGAGGAAACCGAGGAACCGGAGACAACGATGCCCCGAGGCATTCTCATCTCCGCTGCGATCGTGCTTGTCGTCTATTTGTTGGTGGCCGTTGCCGCCGTCGCTGCGTTAGGTCCCGATCGACTCGCCGAGTCCAACGGACCCCTTGCCGAAATCTTGCAGGACAAGGCTGGTGCTCTGTGGGCTACCGCGATCGTGGCCGTGGCGCTTTTCGCCACCAGCAAAACCATTCTCAGCAATCTTCTCGGTTCGAGCCGACTGCTCTACGACGTTGGTCGAGACGCCGGAATTGGGTGGCTCAAGCGGGTCACCGCCGTCCACGATCGGACCCAAACTCCGATCATGGCAATTGCGGCCGTCACGGCGCTGGCGCTCGGGTTCGGAGCGATCGGAAACCTCCGTATCGTGGCGGCAGCGAGCAACGTGCTGATCATGCTGGTCTTCCTGTTGGTGAACGCTGCCCTACTTCGTATCCGTGCCGTGTCCGACGACTCGGCCCCGTTCACAATTCCGATGTCGATCGGGAACTATCCGATCGCAACGGTGCTGGCGATACTCGGTGTGGTCTGTCTCCTCGCCCTCAATGTCGTGGCCCTCGCCGGGATCCGCTGAGAGGTACACGGACGTCACGAGTTGGCCTGTCACAGTAGATGCGCCGAAAGTGTTGCTCTCCAACACTTCCGGCGCATGTGGTCCTAAGTGCCAGGCTCACTGATCGGTGAGAACGCGCCGCTCGGCGGTGATCGAGTGGCCTTCGGCTTCGAGCAGCGGGCGCTGGGTGCGCTCGTGAGTGCGGTAGAGCCGGCCGTGAGACGGAACGATTCGCCACCACGGGAGGTCCGGGGCGTGGCGGAGGACATTGCCAACGGCTTGGGCGCTTCCAGGGCGGCCGATCTCATCGGCGATGTCGTTGTAGGTGGCCACCTCTCCGTAGGTCACCGTTTCGACAGCATCGACCACGGCAGCTTGGAACGGTGTCAGCTCGTGGTCGTCAGGCCACGGTTCCCAACCGGGTGGCCCGTGAGCAACAGAATCGGTGTTGTCTTCGACTTCCGCCACCACCAAAACGTACCCCCGCCCACCAGCTCGACACGCGTCGCAAGTGTTGCTCTCCAACACTTCCGCCGCATGTGGTCCGCCTACATCTGGGATCGGATGCGTGTGGCGGTGTCGTCGAGCTGTTCTCGAGGCGGAGCGTCCCTTCGGCCGAGGTCGATGCGGAACGGATCGCCTACGAACCGGGGCACCACATGCATGTGCACATGGAAGACCTCTTGGAATGCAGCCCGTCCGTCGGCCAGGAAAAGGTTGACCCCCTCGCACCGCACGCCCGAACTACGTACAGCTACTGCGGTTCGATGGGTGACGTCCCAGATGCGGCGCCCGTCTTCGGGGTCGAGGTCGCCCAGTCCGACAGCGTGGCGTTTGGGGATGATCAGGGCGTGCCCGGCGTTCACCGGTGCGATATCCATGAAGCCCAGCGTCCACTCGTCCTCGTAGAACACGCTCGCCGGCAACCGCCCAGCAACGATCTCACAGAAGATGCAGCGCTCGGGTTCGTGCTCTGAAGTGATGGTTCAAGGGTGCGGCGGATTTCGTCGTCGCGCAATCCATCCGAGCTTGCGTTGGGTCGATATGGATCGAAGTGTTTCTGTCCAACCCGTTCTTCGATGTGGCGTTCCTCGCCTCCGTCGCAGGACAGCTATTGAGGGAATATGTACGGAGGTATTTCCAACCTAGGCAATGAATGTCAACAGATCGCAACAATCTCTTTCGGATCAAAAAACAAGCCATATCTCGTTGAGTATGCCCCGACCTACGCAGAGTGGGCGACTCGAACGTTGTAAGCGGCGGCGTTCTCACGGATAGGCGCCAATCCATTAGTTCGATCATTTGTCCTGTTCAGCGCAGCCACTGTGGGCAATTGGACCCATACCACCATGTCTCTTCCCATGCGTAAGGTGCGTCTGGGGCGCAACTTGCGCCCTGTCGATTCCAATCACCTTTCGGCCAATATATAGGGGGAAATACCGGCATGAAATCCTTCCTTAACGCGCTCAAAAATATGAGCATACGAGCTGCCAAGCTCGACCAACCGGACAATTTGGGTTCGGTTTCGAAGAACCAGGTTTCGAGGGCTCGTTCTCGGCGACCTGGCACATTTGTGGTGATGTCGCTGGTCCTCGGGCTTGTCTCTCTGTTCCTCACGCAGGCCGCCACGGCGCAGCCCGGTAAGAAGGGCCAGGCCCAGGAGGACCGGGTCGAAGTCTGTCATCGCCAGGGTCAGGGTCGTTGGGCGCTGAAGTCGCTGCCGAACAGCGCTGTAGACGCACACCTGGCTCACGGAGATGGCGTGCCGCTCGGTATTGTTCCGGATTCCCTCGGACTCAAATTCGATGCCGCCTGTGTGCCGGTGCCGTTCTCCACGGTGATCGTCGCTGGTCCAGAATCGGGATCGGGAGATGTAGCGGGCATCAGCCAGGCGTTGGACGCTCTTACCGCAACGACCGGAGTCCAAACCATTTACGTTGGACTTCAGGATCTTCAAAGTGTCGTCGACGAGGCGATCGCTACCGGAGAGCCACCCGTTGTCCCCGGCACAACAGTGGTAATCGACATTCTGATCACGAATGCCCCTCGCCAGGTCGACGGGCTAGCCGACTCGGGCGCGGCCGTCCCTGCTGCTCCTTCCACGACCGCCACCGCAACCGAGGGCTGGTCCGATGATTGGCTGAGTTACGGAATGGTGGACGGCACCCTGTTCGGAGTACCCACCAGGTCCGACCTCAAATCGCTGGTGTGGTACAAGGAATCAACATTCGAGGACCCGGGCGGGACCCCGTATCCGATACCGACCACGTTCACCGAACTACTCGCCCTGACCGACGCAATGATCGCCAATGGACAGACTCCCTGGTGCGTTGGAATCGAGTCCGGACCGGCGACCGGTTGGAACTTCACCGACTGGGTTGAGATCCGCTTGCTTGGAAGTCAGCCTCCTGAGCTGTACGACGACTGGGTGGCCAACGACGTCGGCTTCGACGACCCGCGCATCAGAGAGGCATGGAACGAGGTGCTCGGTCTGTGGAACACACCGGGAGCGGTGTTCGAAGGTTTCGGCCAGCCGACACCAGGTGTGGGTATCACGCAGACGCAGTTCTTCGACTCGGCGTTGAACCTCGCCGCCGCCGACGAGTGTCTGATGCATCGTCAGGCGCAGTTTGTCAGCTTCCTATTCGACCCGGCCGACGCGAGGACTTTCCCCTTCCCGGCCGATTCTGTCGACAGCAGTCCGACCATGGGAGGCGGCAACTTTGCAGTGGCCCTTCGCCCCGACATCGAAGTCGAACTGGTTCATGAGTATCTGGCGACCGCTGACTATGCCGATGCCCGGCATGCCGCGCAACCGGGACAGTTCCTCTCCGCAGTGCAGGGTCAGGACCTGTCGGCAATGGAGCCTCTCCAGCGATCACTCACCGAGACACTTCAGAATGCCGACGTCTTCCGATTCGATGCCTCCGACCTGATGCCGCCCGAAATCGGCATCAGCCTCCAGCCAGGAGGGTTCTGGTTCGAAGGTACCAACGCTGTCATTGGGACTGGCCAGACGGTCGGCCCGTTCACGGGCAAGAGTGTCGACGACGCAACAGAGGACATTGCTGATCTGTTCTGCATCGTCGCCCCGGGCGACGCCTGCTGAACGAAAGGCCCGCCGGTCCAGCTCAGACCGCCGCCAGCTACACATGCGTCGGAAGTGTTGCTCTCCAACACTTCCGCCGCATGTCGGTGCCGGAGCCGAAGCTGACGTTTGCCTCTTTCGGGTCGTGTCGATAGGGCGTACGCGAGTGATATGGAACGTCTCTCGAGGCAGGTGATCCTGGCCGGCAGCGTTGCTGTGCTGATCGGTATGGCCATCGTGTGGAGTGAGGCCGTTTTCGATACTGACCCTTTCGGGCTGTTGCTGGGTCTGCTTCTGGTTGGCATGGCTGGCTGGCACTTCTTCCGGTTCGGCCTAGGTCGGGTTCTCGCCGTCGGGATTCTGGCGTTCCTTGGGTTGATGTTGACGATGTTCGACTTCGGGGATGGCACGCCGATCTGGTCGCAGGGGTATTCGGGGGCTCAGCTCGTCGGCTCTTGGATGGTGATCGCGTCGGCAGGGGTGGTGCTCATCGGCGTGCTCGCATCGTTTGTATCGGTGGTCTGGTTGGGGGAGGAGCTCACCGAAGATGTGACGGCGTCGTTGGAATGGTGGCGGCGAGGCTGGATTGTGGTGGTCGGTGTCGTTGTGGCGTTCTGGGTCGTGGGGTATTTGAGCTCCGACACCGAACCGTCACTGGTCGAGGACGACGGCAATGGAGCTGCGATGGAAGACGGGTGGAGCATCTCGGTCTTTGTTGACGACGAGGGCGGAACCGCGCACAACGTCACGATGATCGAGACCTTCACTGGGCTCGACGAGGCCGACGTCGAAGAAGTTGGGGGTCGGCTGGTCTGGCTCGAGACCGAGTTCGAGCTGTGTGACGTTGCAATTCAGGCGACGGGTGAAGGGTTCGTTCAGGTTGGCAATGTTTTTCCCGGAGAGGAATGTGAACCGGACTTCGTGCGGGCCATCGAAGACTTCGGTTTGCCCGAGTCGGGCTGCCTGTTCGTCCGTTCCGCCGAGGGTGACGACGAGCATTGCGCACCCCTCGCGGTCGAGTGATCGTCCTGTGCCGCTTTCCGCCTTTCGGTTCACCGACTACGTTCAGTTCAGGGATCGAGTTCGCGGCGAGCTAGTCCCAATCGAGAAAGGGTGCGGCCATGCTTCAGGTGCGGCTTTTGGGTTCTCCCTCGGTGGAGACTCCAAGTCGCGTGTCGCGACCCGCCGGCCTTGTGGCGGAGCTACTGGGCATCTTGATCGTCGGTGGACAGGATCGATTCAGCCGCGATGGCCTGGCTGACATGCTGTGGCCGAGCGGCGAGGTGGACCGACGGCGACACAACTTGAATACGACACTCTGGCGGTTGCGCAAGGCGATCGAGGATTCATCAGTGGATGAGCAGTGGATCAGTTCCAGTCGCAATGGGTTCGTGTCGTTCAACCGGCAAGTTGAGTACAGCTGTGACGTGGAGCTGTTCGAAGGGACGGTTGCTCGCTACCGATCGACCCGAACCGCAGACCTGGCCGACGATGAGCTCGACGAGCTTCGATCTGCTGAAGCGATGTATCGGGGAGAGCTGCTGGAGGGTGTGATGTCCGAGTGGGTTCTTCCTCATCGAGATCGGCTGCGGCGCCTGCACAACGAATGCGTGCTGAAGTTGCTCAAGGCAACCAGGCGAATGGGAACAGTCGAGGAATGTGTCTATTGGGGCGAGAAGATTCTCGAGTCGGACCCGTTTCGGGAGGACGTGCACCGGACGCTGATCGAGCTGTACGAAGACACCGGTCAAACAGGGCGGGCGATCACGCAATACAACAGGCTCAGGAGTGTTCTCCAGGAGGAACTGGATGCAGATCCGTCCCGCGAGACTCAGGCCCTGTACTACCGGGTGATCGACCGCACCACCGCCGATGCGGCGGCGAGGAGCGGTCCCACTCCAGAGGACATCGGTGCAGTGCTTGACCACCTCGAAACGCTGCATCGAGATCTCTCCGACGGGCTGAAGATGCTGGCCGACTATCTCAGTCGCAACTAGCAGCCATCACATGAGTCACACGTGGTCACGCATGTGCTTGGCTGCTTTGACCAGGCTGTGATCGCCATGTGACGAGGACCGTCTACAAGGAATCGTGTGAGGCCACACGTGACCATACGGTTTCGAACGGATGCGCCGGTTGAGCCGCTGCCCCATTGGGCCGACGTCATCGGCCGACCGAGTCTTGCCCAGGCGCGGATGCACCCCGCAGTAGACGCGGTTTTCGATCGCTACCAGGTGCCGATTCTGGCGACGTCGGAGTATCCGCCTGCCGGTCGTGCGTGGTCACCCGAGGAAATCGCCGCCGGTCTCAATCGCGTCTATCGAGCCGTGCTGCTGACAGAACAAGGCGTCCCAGCTGGTCTGGTCCGCGATATCAATTTGGTGCCAGAAGTCGAGACTGCTGAGCTTGGTGTTGTCGGTTCAATGCCGCTTCCGACATCGTCGGCCCTCGGCAGCTCTCACGGGCGAGATTGGGCCCGTCGAGCGATCGGACTCGAAGGTGCCCATCTCATTTCGACGGGCGACGAGTCGATCACGGTCGCGGTACTGGACACCGGCGTCGACACCGACCACCCCGAACTTCGAGAAGCGATGCTGCCCGGCAAGGACTTCGTTGACATCATCGACGATGCCGGAGCCTTCATCGGTGACTACATCGACGCTGA
>JABDJU010000311.1 GCA_013003325.1 Acidimicrobiales bacterium | reverse complement strand
GGAGAATTGGCTGTTTGCCCTGCAGTCGGAGCATCTTGTCGATGCGCTCGCCGTACACGCCGTTGGCGCACACCAGAACCGGACGATCGGCCGGGACCAGGGTGCCGACCATCGCCTCGACGGCGCTGGTGCCACTTCCCGTGATCAGCACCGCCTCCATCCCGTCGGTCTCATACACGCTGGCGAGACGGGCACGTACATCGGCCATGAGATCTGCGAAGGCAGGCTCCCGGTGGCACAGGTCGGGGCCCAGCATCGCCCGGCGCACCGATTCGGTCAGCGTGACCGGCCCGGGGTTGAGGAGCCGGATCCGTTCCCGGTCGGTCACGAGGTCGCCTCCAGGTTGGCGCGCAGGCGGCGGGCGATGGCGTCGGGGGGTGTATCCGGCCGGGGCAACGCACGATCGGCCCGGGGTTGGGTCCGGATGTGAAACAGCCGGAGGCCCGGCGACCGGTCGGCCAGGCTGTCGGCCACAGCATCGAGGGACGCAAGCGTCCCGGCGTGGGGGTATCCGCACGCCACCGCCAGCTCAGGGAACTGCACGGCCGCCGCAATCGACTCCTGCGCTCCCGTCGAATCGTGGACACCGTTGTCGAGTACGACGTGGACCAGGTTGGGTGGTCGCTCCAGCCCGATGGCGGCCAAGGCCCCCATGCGCATCAGCAGCGCCCCATCACCGTCCAGCACAACGACCCGGCGCTCCGGACGGGCAATCGCCAGCCCGAGGCCGAGCGTGGAGGCGCAGCCCATCGATCCGACCATGTAGAGCTGATTGTCGCGATCACCAACCTGGAACAGCGCCCGCCCGGTGAACCCGGTGCTGGCGATGACAATGTCGGCCGGGTCGAGCGCACCGTGCACCGCTCTCATGACGTCGTCGGGATCCATGGCGACCGGCGACTCGGCCGGCGTGACGGTCCCGGCCGGTCTCGGTGGGCGCTCGAGCGTGAGCAGCGGTTCGTCGGCAACGGAGCCCTTTGACATGACGAGGGCAAAGGGCCTGCCGTGTTCCTCCATGTGGCCGCGGGCGTCGGCGAGGGTTCGATCGATGTCGGCGTCGGTACGAGGAAAATCCCTGACCGGAACCTCCATCAGTGCCAGCTGGTCCCTGGTGATTCGACCCATCAACTCATGCTGGGGCTCGTCACCCGGCCCATCGGGCTCTCCCCGCCAGGTCGTGATCAACAGGATCGGTATCCGAAATAGCCAGGTCAGCGAGGTCAATGGGCTGACCGCATTGCCCAGTCCCGAGTTCTGGAACATCGCGACCCCGCCCAGGCCGCCCAGCGAGGCTCCGGCGGCGATGGCCACCGCCTCCCCCTCGTTTGCGGCGTTCACGTACCGCATTGTCGACGAGTTGATCGAGCCGTTGATGAGGGGCGTGAGATAGGAGCACGGCACCCCCGAGATCAGTCCAAAGCCGGTGTCGGCCAACGCCTTCAGGAAGTGCTCGCTCTGGATCACTGGAACTGGCTGCCGGCTATCGCATCGAGCGCGCTGTCACAATCGATCCAGTTCCCGGTGGTGTGGAACACCTTCACGTCGTGCCCGGCCGCAATTATCTTGTTGATCAACGCCCCCATGTCCGCCTGCTGGAGCGGACCATCGAAGGCGTCACCGGGCTCCTCGAGCAGTTCACGGACGATGGCGGACCCTTTGGGCGACATCTTGAGGAAACCCATCCATTCGCCGTGGATGTCGGGGTGCGATGGGTCGGTGACCAGCTTCTCGAGGGTGATTTCTTGATAGAAGCTGGCGCTGACCGGGTCGGGCCGGCACACCACATAGTCGGCATACCGGTTCCGGTTGCGGCTGGCCTGCCAGTTCAGGTCGATCATCACGGCGAAGTCGGCTGCGGAGTCGGCCAGCACACGGGGTATGAAGCGGCGGAACAACACATCGCCGTAGCTCACGATGACGCTGCCCTCCAGCTCGCCGGCGATCGAGGTCAGGGCGAGGACCTCGGCCCGGCGGCCGTCGTCGGGCGAGTCGAAGTAGTTGACCCCGTCTACCGTTACCGCCTCCTTCTTGTACCCGCGGATGACGTTGAGATCTCGGATGCCCGCCTGGCGGTAGGTGTCGACTATGTGCTGGAGGATCGGCTTGCCGCCCACTTCCACCATGGCCTTGGGA
>JABDJU010000345.1 GCA_013003325.1 Acidimicrobiales bacterium | reverse complement strand
GGCGGTCATACCGAGCGACGTCGGGGTCTCGAGTTGTTCGAGGACGACGATCAGTCCGTGGCTGGAGCACATGTACATGCCTTGGATCACGAGCGAAGCGTCGCGATCACAGGAGCTACAGCGAATGACATCGATGTGATTACTCATGTGTGATTCTTCGGACATCGACCTCCGCCGCTTGAGAGATTCCCCGAGATTTATTGGGGGCCGGTCGTGAGAGGTCTCATCACCACGCCGATGCCTCGTAGGCGCCCGTTCCGGCCATGGGTTGTCGATGATTCGCCTTTCGTTCATCTCGGTGCTTCCGGCCTGCAACCGGCTTCACGTACAAAGGAGTAGGCCCGCTTGATCACCCGACGAGGGCCGGAAAGGATCACCATCATGATCTTCATACTGGGCGTCTTCATAGGAACGCTCGTGGGACTCTTCACAGCCGCATTGATCGCGACTGCCGCCCTCAGCGACTCCTGACGCCACTCGAGAACACGGCGACCCGAAAGCCCGAAGTCCCGTTCAAACGGGCCCCGATGTACTGCCACGTCGACGGGTGCGGACGTGAAGCCGAGGGGCGAGGGCTATGTCTCGTCCATTGGCACCGAATGGCGGCACCGGGTGCAGTAGAAAGAACAGGAGTTTGGTAGGGTCGACTGGAGTCGGACCGGTAGCTCTGCCTGAAAGACCCGATGGTGCAATAGAGAGAACATGCCGTGAGGAAATCAGTGCTCCAAATGTGGGCTGCGGCCAATGACCAGGTCGAATTGGTCTCGCCTGAAGATCTTGCCAAGGAGTTGGACACAGGAGACGTCTTGCTTCTGGACACACGACTGCCCAAGGAGATCGAACGGATGGGGACGATCGAGGGCTCAGTAGCTGTTCCTAGACAGGTTGTGGAATGGTGGGCTGATCCAGATAGTCCCTACTTCCGTACGGACGGAGTGTTCAGGGATTTCGACCAGCGGATTGTGACGTTCTGTGACGGTGGTGGGAATGGGGCGTTCACGGCTGTGACTCTTGAAGAACTCGGGTACAACAACGTGGCAACTCTCGAAGGTGGCTTCTATGGATGGGTCGGCTCGGGGCTTGCCACAATCGCCGCGAGCTAGCCAATCGAGGTTGGACTAGGCCACGACGCTGCGGCCCGTTCCACACACACAACACCCCTCGCTCAACGAGGCCTGCGAACCCTGGGCCCATCCCGGTCAATTCGAGACTGTGCGCATCACCATCCCCAAGCTCCTCGAGTACGGACAGGGTCGATCTCGTCGAGGTCGGTTCGGGCGGGTGTCCAGCACCACATTGCGTACGAAGACATTGTGTATGGTCGGAAGGGCGCCTCCGAGCACATCATCGTGTGAGACAAAGGAGTAGCCAGTGCGATTCGAAATCTCCTATCCCATGAACGCTCCGCGAGAGCGGGTGTTCGAAATCCTCTCGGACATCAGCCGTCGACCGGAATGGGTCGGCATCGCCAGCGAGCGATCTCAGATCGGCGAGGGTGAATCAGGGGCAGGCTCCACGTACCGCGCAGTGGACAAGATCCCCGGACGCATGCTCGAGTACGTCCAGACCATCGATCGGATGGACGCTCCGCGGTTGTTGGAGGAATCCTGGGATGGCCCAATGGGTGGGCGTTCGCTCATCCGATTGGAGGGAGAAGGCGCGCAGACGACCGTCGTCGTCGAGGCAGACGTCGCGAGCCCGGTTCCGAGGCAGCTCGGTTTCCTCGAGCCACTCTTCCGGGCATGGGCCAGGCGGACCTTCAGACAGGATCTGGATCGCCTCAGCGGGCTGGTCGCCGACACCCCAACGTAGTTGGCTCGGTGGGGTGGCCTTCGCTCTCGAGCCAGTCGGCAAGTTTGCTCTGCTGCCTTTCACGCCCAGCGAGATTGGCTTGTCCGACAGGTTGCGAGCCTGGAGGCTGTATCGCCAGAACTGAATCAGTTCGTCGACGGGGTACGATTCGGCCGTGATTCCATCACCATTGGCGATGGTGAAGCTGTTGTCGGGGTTGGATCCCGTGATCAGGCATCTTCACTACATGCGGGTGTGCTGGCCCCGAGGGAGGCTTTCACGTCCACAATCGTCGGTAGTGACAGGCAAGATCCCCGCCCGAGTAGCTCAGGGGATAGAGCAACTGCCTCCTAAGCAGTAGGTCGCAGGTTCGATTCCTGCCTCGGGCGCGTATTCGAGCCGGTCCGATTCCCGGACCGCACGGCAACGGGTTCACCGGGCGGGACGGCACCGCCGGTCTGCCCAGGCCAGTTCGATCCGGCCTATCGAGGCCCGAAAAGGTCCGACAGGTCGGGCATCTGCTGCTTCGCACCGGTGCTCTGGCCTGCCTGGCCCGCGAGTCCTCCGAGGATGTCCAGCAGGCCGCCGCCGCCTGAAGACGAGCCTTCTCTCGCGGGGCCGCCGCCCAACAGGTCACCGAGGATGTCACTCAAGCCTCCGCCCGATGTTCCGGTGCCCGAGGAGGCATCACCGCCGAGTAACCCACCCAGCAGATCGTCGAGACCGCCTCCGCCGTCGGTCCCTCCTCCCAGCATCCCACCCAGAATGTCTCCGAGACCGCCGGAAGGCTGCCCGGTTTCACCCCGGTTCGACACCGCTCCCCCCAACTTCCTCGAGAGCCAGGCCATCACCATCGGAGCCAATATGGGCAGGAGGTTGTCCACCAACGAGGCGCTTCCGGTCTTTGCGCCGAGTCGATTGACCACACCATCTGTGCTGTCACCGAAGACGTGGCCGACGATCTTGCGGCCCTCGTCTGGATCCACCCGGTCCACGAGGTCATCGGCGTCGAGCATCGAGCCGTCGTGGTCCTTGATCAGAGCGCCCAAGAGCGAGGTCGCCTGGCCTTGTGAACGATGGGCGTTGGCGTTCATGCCTTGGAGCAGAGCCGGAAGCGCGAGCTCGGTCGCCTGCTCGATCTCGGCGCGGGAAGCACCCAACCGGGCTGCGAGTTGATCGAATGGGATGGTCGTGCGTAGCTCTTCGTTGATGTCTTCCATGATGTGTGTCTCCTCAGGTTCCTTCTTGCGTGCGAACCTACCGAACGCCAGTCGATACCTCGGGTCGGCCCGCACGCACGGGCAGCGGAACCGGGATGGCTGCGTTCTGGTCCCGGTAGTCTGGCCGTGATGGCTCAGACCTTCTACGAACCCCTCTCCTATCTCGATTCGTCATTTCTCGCGCTCGAGACCCGCACGACCCACATGCACGTGGCGTCAGTGGTCCTCTTCGAGTCAGGTCCGCTCACCAAGGAAGACGGCGGCATCGACATCCAGCGAATCCGTGACCACATCGAGGCGAAACTCCAGTACATCCCCCGCTACCGGCAACGCCTCTCGTTCGTGCCCTACAACCGAGCGCCGGTGTGGATCGACGACGACGGGTTCACGTTCGAGTATCACGTTCGTCACACCAGCCTGCCGCGACCGGGTAACGAAGACCAGCTCAAGGCGCTGGCGGGACGGATCGTCTCCCAGCAGTTGGACAGGAGCAAACCGCTGTGGGAGCTGTGGATCGTCGAGGGGCTCGAAGAGGGCAAGTTCGCGATCATCGCCAAGATCCATCACTGCATGATCGATGGCATCTCCGGCGTCGACCTGACGACGATCCTCTTGAACGTCGTCCCCTCCGAAGAGATCGAAGAGAAGCGGCCCTGGGAGCCGCGACCTGCACCGTCGCCCGCGGAGCTCGCGGTGTCGGAGCTGGCGCGTTCGACACGCAAGCGGATCGACGATCTGACGTCGATCACCGAGACCGCCAGGTCGGGGGTGGAGAAGATCGGAACCACCGCCGCGAAGCTCTCGGCCGCAGCGGACTCGTTGCGGTCGGGGTGGCTCTCGAAGTCGGCGAGCACTCCGCTC
>JABDJU010000339.1 GCA_013003325.1 Acidimicrobiales bacterium | reverse complement strand
CGACTATCCGGTCGAGCGTTGGCACCCCGATGCGAAGATCCACGACATCTTCGAAGGCACCGAGCAGATCCAGCAATAGGTCATCAGCCGGGCGATCTCCGGCATGCGCATCGAGTAGCCGATTGCGGGGCTGGTTGCCCGGCGCTAATCGCTATCGCTGACAAAGAGTGCTCCGCGGAACGCTCCGGAGATACGCCGGTGCTCGGATTACGTGTCACACCCCATCACTAGTTTTTCCTTACAGATCAACGATTTCTGGAGGTAGAACATGGCTGTAGGGGCCGAGCCGGCGATGATGTGGTCGGTCGATGACGGGGAGCTAGAGGCGATGCCGCTGAGTGATCTCGAAGACCAGATCACGTCCTTTGCGGGGCGGATTGCAGCGGCGATGGGGATGTGGCTGGTGTGGGTCGCCGCCTTCGATCGCCGGGAGGGCTGGACCCGCTGGGAACAGACGTCGTGTGCAGGGTGGCTGAACTGGAAGTGCGGCGTGAGCAAACGCACTGCCCATGAGCATGTTCGGGTGGCGCGGAGTCTCGAATCGTTGCCGATGCTTCGTCGCCTGATGCTGGCTGGAGAGATCTCCTACTCGAAGGCGCGAGCAATTTCACGAGTGGCGACAGAACTGAACGAGGCCGAGCTGTGCGATCTGGCGTTGGCGATGACTGCGTCACAGCTCGAGGCCGTGTGCGCCGGTCTGGCCGATCGCATACCGAGGGAACCGTTCACGCCCACCGTGTCATTCGAGTCCCATGGCGAGTGGGGGCGGATGGTCCTCTCGATGCCGATCGACGACATGGACCGCGTACGCAACTGTGTTTATGGCGCGGCCGAGGCGGTGGTGGCCCACGCGCACCGGTTGGCCGGTGACGACGTGCCGATTGACGAGACGGTGGCGTCGCTCGGCGGGCTGGGCGCCGTTCGCTCCGAGGTGTCGGTCGGGCTGCTGGACGGATCGGTCGATGCGATCGAAGGCCCGTTCGAGGACGCGATTCTCGTGGTCGATAACGATGTGCTCTCATCGGACGAAGCCGGCAGCGGCGCTGAGGAGGACTCGGCGGACGCGTGCGGTTCGTGCACGTTGGGCAACGAGGTGCTGCCACCGTTGGTTGCGAAGCGGATTGCGTGTGATGCCCGGTTGCAGGTGGGTGTGGAGGATGCGGTCGGGCGTGCGCTCGGCGACGGTCGCGAGGAGCGGGTCGTGGGCCGCAAGCTTCGCCGTCGGTTGCACCGTCGCGACCGCGGTATGTGCCGGTTTCCGGGTTGTAGTACTCGTCGGCGGTTGCATGCGCATCACGTGATCCATTGGGCAAACGGTGGGCCGACCGAGCTCGACAACCTGATTCTGCTGTGCCACCGACATCACCGCTCCGTGCATGAGGGCGGCTGGAACATCATCGACAAGAACGGCAGGTTTGTCTTCTACGACCCAGCCGGAAGCGAGCGGCACGTGCCTCGGCTCGGAGGCTTGTCGCCCGGGGTACCGATCGCCGAGACGGTGCCGATCTCCGATCGACCCTTCACCTGTGCTCCGCTCGCGGGCCTCGGGGAGCCGGCCTCCATTCGCTCGATCGTCAATGACATCGCGCAGGCGACTCGGCTCAAGCAGCGCCGCTTGGCCGAGCGGGAGTGTTCCGCGGAACACTCCGGGAAGTCGGCGCCGGCCAGGGACGGTCAGCACGAATCGACCGCAGCCGACGCTGTCGAGCAGCGCCCTAAGGGACTCTCCACGAAGCTGAGGCAGTGAAGCTGGATGGTCTGAGGTCGAGCCTCACCAACTCGTCGCCGATCGGCATTTCGAACACCACCCAGCCCGATGCTGTAGCACCTGGAGCCATACAACCGCTAGTACATGATGGTGGTACTACTTCTGCGAAGGGAATCCTTTGGCCGGCCGTCGTGGTTTGGTTTGGCAGGTGCCCGTGGCTGAACCCGACCCTCGTTACGGCTCGGATATCCGCTTCAATTCTGAACAGCGGCTTCGGCAAAGGGCCGTCGTTGCGAATAGAAATTCGAACGGCGACCAGTCGATTGCCGGGATGAGGCGCAGACGACGCATTGGCCGCGGTTGCCGGATCGACCACCTCATGGGCCGTGAACGTGAATATCTCGTCGACGGCTTCCCACGCCCAGGCCGCCGGTGAACCGAGGGCGAGCTCGCCCCCCAACACTTCGCCGGTCGGCGAGGTCGGGGCTCCGGATTGCAGGTCCCACGACACGGGGGTTTCGTCGTTCTCGAGAGCGGTTGGCTGAACACCGTTTCGAACTTCGAACGTCAACCATCCAGTGTGCTGGTCACCCTCTTCCACCCGGGTGCAACCGGAGTACGGCCCTCCTTCGCGCTGGGGCCCCGGAACTTGCTCTTCCAAGGTTCCCGTGGACGTCCGAAGGTGAAATCCGGCACCCCTCGAACAACTGAGGCTTCCGGTAACCGACTTCACCGTGACCAGAACAGAAACAAGTCGACTGCCTGGCTTCGCGTTGAAATGCGAGTAGACCGAGGTGGAACCGTCGAGGACACGGTGAACCGTAGCGTCGACGACGATGCCGGGGGATGTGCTCAAACGCACCGTCGATCCGAGCTTCGGGGCGGCGTCGCCCAATTCGCACGTGTCGTAGACCGTCGAGCCCTGTGGGTCGTTGCAGACATCTTGCGATCCCTTGCCCCACAGCTTGTCACGCAGGCCCGAACCGCCCTCGAGCACATCTGCGCCCGGGCCACCCAACAAGCGGTCATTGCCCTGATTGCCGAACAGCATGTCGTTGCCCTGATCACCCTTGACGATGTCGTTCTTCTTGCCCCCCTCGAGATGGTCATCGCCGAACCCACCGAAGAGACGGTCACGACCATTGCCACCGCACAGGTAGTCGTCGCCGTCCAACCCGCGAAGAACGTCGTTGCCCCCCAGACCGACGATCACATCGACACCGGGCGTCCCTATCAGGATGTCCCGGCCCTCGGTGCCAACCATCGTTGCCGGCATGCCCAAGCACATTTCCTGGGCTGCCACCGGCACGGCCGGTATCACTATCGCGGCCACCATCGCCGCCACCGCCGTGATGCTCTTCCAGGGTCGTCGTCCCACGAATGCTCTCCTCGGGTGTGCCGGTGTCGCCCAAGGTCGCACGCAGGGCGGTCAGGTGCCAAGTCGCCTTGCACGCTGTGCGGTCGAGCATCGACCAGTCCGACTATCCTCATCTCATGTCGACTGTGCCGTCTGGGCTCGACCTGCTACTACCTTTGCCATGAGCTGGAAGCATCCCGGGCGCGTCGGAGCCGTACTGTACGCGCTGGCGGCTGCTGTGCTCGGCACGCTGGTCACCGGCATCGCCCGACTACGGGTGGCGGAGTACCGCGGGCGTCGTCGGGTCGCTACCGAGCTGCCGTCGGGGCCGATCATCGTCGTGTCGAACCACGCGAGCTACGCCGACGGGATCGTTCTCGCCTTGATCTGCCGGCGCATGGGTCGATCGCTTCGCATGCTCGCAACCGGCGGGGTCTTCCGAGCGCCGGTTCTGGGGGCGTTGGTTCGTCGTGTCGGGTTCATTCCCGTCGAGAGAGGCAAGGCCAATGCCGCCGATTCGCTCGATGCGGCGGCCGAGGCTCTGGCTGCGGGCGAAGCCGTTGGACTCTTTCCGGAAGGCCGCACGACTCGCGACCCCGAACTCTGGCCGGAGCGGGCCAAGACCGGGGCCGTACGGCTGGCGCTGCGCAGTGGTGCGCCGATCATTCCCGTCGCCATGGTCGGGACGCATCGGGTCGTCGCCAAGAACCATCCGGTCCGCTCGCTGCTGATCAATGTGCT
>JABDJU010000307.1 GCA_013003325.1 Acidimicrobiales bacterium | reverse complement strand
ACGTGATCGCCGCCGAGGAGCTGGTTCCGTCGATCCTCGATCCCGAGGCCTTCGAGGAAGAGGTCCTCCAGGCGTTTGTCGACAGCCCGGAGCGATTCCCCGACTACACGGCCGACCAGGTGCGGTTCGAGTGGCGGTCGTGGGTGTCCACCGCCTTCCTCCAGTCCTCGGCCAGCGCCACCCCGGAGGTGGCCGGCATACGGACCGCGGCCTTGGGAACGTTGTGGATCGCCGCGATCACAATTCTGTTCGCGGTTCCTGTCGGCGTCGGTGCCGCGATCTATCTGGTCGAGTTCGCCAAACCCAGTCGCTTCAACGACTTCATCCAGACCAACATCAACAACCTGGCCGGTGTTCCCTCCATCATCTACGGGATGCTCGGCCTGGCCGTTCTGGTCCGAACCTTCGAACCGGTCACGTCGGGTGATGTGTTCACCTCCGGACCCCCGCCCTCGGAGAACGGACGGACGGTTCTGGCGGCCGGCATCACGCTCGGCCTGCTGGTGCTGCCGATCATCATCATCTCGGCGCAGGAAGCCCTGAAGGCCGTTCCCAATTCGCTTCGGCAGGCGGGAATGGGACTGGGAGCCACCAGATGGCAGACGGTTCGCAGCCAGGTGCTCCCGGTCGCCCTGCCCGGCATTCTCACCGGTGTGATCCTGTCGGTGGCGAGGGCCGTCGGTGAGACCGCGCCCCTGATCGTCGTCGGTGCGGCCAGCTTCATCACCGCCGACCCGTCGGGTCCGTTCTCCAAATACACCGCCATGCCGATCCAGATCTTCCAGTGGACCAGCCTGCCGCAGACCGAGTGGCGACACCTGGCGGCTGCGGCCATCATCGTGCTGTTGGTGATTCTCCTGGTGCTGAACGCAACGGCCGTCATCCTGAGAAATCGATATTCGAGTAGAGCATGAGAGGTGAGCGTGAACCAATCGCCAACTCCCCTGACGACGAGCGAGACGCCCACGGTCATGACGTCGGATGAGCAAACGCGTGGCGTCGCACCACCAGCCCTTGATCTGACCGACGGTGCTAAGGTCGCGACCGTGAACTCGACGGATCTCGAGACGATCATCGCCACCGAGGATATGAACGTGTACTACGGCGATTTCCGCGCCGTCCGCGATGTGACCATGAACTTCACCGACAACGAGATCACCGCCCTCATCGGTCCCTCGGGTTGCGGCAAATCGACCGTCCTCCGTGCGTTGAACCGGATGAACGACCTCATCCCCACCGCCCGCGTGACCGGAGCCGTGATCTACCACGGGCGGAACATCTACGAGGCCAACGTCGACCCGGTCGAGATCCGCCGCCGTATCGGGATGGTCTTCCAGAAGCCGAACCCATTCCCCAAGTCCATTTTCGATAACGTGGCGTGGGGAGCCAAGATCAACGGCTTCAAGGGCTCGAAATCGGATCTCTCCGACCTGGTCGAGAGGGCGCTGTCAAAAGCTGCGCTGTGGGATGAGGTCAAGGACAAATTGAACGAGAGCGGATACTCGCTCTCCGGCGGCCAGCAGCAGCGGCTCTGCATCGCTCGAGCGGTGGCTCCCAGCCCCGACATACTGCTGATGGATGAGCCGTGCTCGGCCCTCGATCCGATCGCCACCCTGCGTATCGAGGAGCTGATGCTCGAACTCAAACAGGACTACACCATCATCATCGTCACCCACAACATGCAGCAGGCGGCCCGGGTTTCCGACAAGACGGCCTTCCTGTCGGTCGACGTCAACGACATTGGTCAGCGAACCGGCCGGCTGGTCGAGTACGCCCCGACCGATCGCATCTTCACCTCGCCCGAGAACGACGAGACCGAACAGTACATCACGGGCCGGTTCGGATAGGACCCGCATGGCCGATCAACGAAGCCATTTTCACAGCGAGCTGGACGCACTGGAGAGCTCGATTCTCGGTATCGCCGAGCGGGCGGATCATATCGTCGGCACCGCGGTCGACGCCCTGGTCAACGCCGACGTGCAGATGGCGGCCGCCGTGTCCCGTGAGGGAGCGGCCTTGGCCGAGGTCTACGTCGAGGCCCACACCCGGTGGCTCAACCTGATGGCCCTTCAGCAGCCGATGGGCAGCGACCTGCGAATGATGTCGGCGTTGCTACACCTGAACGTGACCTTGGAACGCACCGCCGCCCAGTGTGTGAACATCGCCGAGCTGGCCCGGCTCGCCCGGGGGCTGCCGACCAGCGACCGAATCATCCGGCGGATCGAGGAGATGGCCGATCTTGTCCGGCCGATGATCCGCACTGCGGTGCATGCGTTCCAGCGCCGAGATCCCGACGAGGCTCGTCTGCTTCCCGCAATGGACGAACCGGTGGACGAGATCAACCGAGCCATGTACCGGGAGGTCGTCGACTGCGCTCCCGACGAGCGTCTCATCGAGTGGGCGACACACATGATGATGGCCGCCCGCGCACTGGAGCGGATCGGCGATCAGGCCGTCGACATCGGCGAACAGGTGGTCTTCCTGATCAGCGGTGAGTACCACGGATTCTCCGACGAAGGAATCACCGGTCGGTCCTGACCTGGTCGCTTCGCGTTGGCGCCGATACTCAGGTGCGATGCGGGCCGTCCCGGACGCCTCGACCGGACACACCGGGGGTCGGCCCGGAGTAGCATTGGCTCATCGTGATGGAAGGCCAGTCGTTGGGCGGAGCCACCGAAGCCCGGTCCGGGGAGGCAGGCAACGGCTCACGCCCCGATGACGATCGGACAACCGGGTCGACGATCGACGCCCGCGGCCTGCTCACCAGTCTGACCGGGCGCTCCCGCAACGCCGGCGCCGAAGCCTTCGTCGTCACGCCGTTCCAGCGCCTGGCCCGTACCCATTCACTGTCGGTGGCCGGCGACACCCTGCTGGCCATAGCGCTCGCCGACTCCCTGTTCTTCGACGTCGATCCGAACGCCGCCCGGTGGCGGGTAGGCGCCTATCTGCTGTTGACCATCGCCCCGTTTGCCTTCGTGGCGCCGTTCCTGGGCCCGTGGATGGACCGCATACAGGGCGGCCGTCGGTTCATGATCATCGGTTCGGCCTTCGTGCGGGCACTGGTGATGGCCGCTCTCGTGTTCTACGTGCAGGATTGGCCGCTGTTCCCGCTGGCCTTCACCATGCTGGTGATGGGCAAGACCTACGCCGTCGCCAAGAGCGCCGTCGTGCCGACCACGGTGGCCAGCGAGGAGGCACTGGTCCGTTCGAACTCCCGCCTGGCGGTACTGTCCGCGGTGTCCGGCGGTCTGGCCGGAATTCCCGGCGTGCTGCTGCTGCGGCTCGGCGGCGCCAGTTGGGTGCTCGGTCTCGGGGTGCTGGTCTTTCTCGCTGCGGCCGTCGTCGGCTTCCGGATCCCGTCGACCAGGGTGGCCAACCAGGCCGAGCGGGCCGAGGAGCGGGAGGAGCTGCGGAGCGCCAAGATCCTCGTGACGTCGAGTGCCATGGGCTACCTCCGCGGTGTCTCGGGTTTCGTCACGATGCTGCTCGCCTTTGCGCTGCGAGGCGGCATCGATCCGGGGCCGACGGCGGCCGGGGTCGAACTCGGTCATCGGGTCAGGGAATCCCTCGGCTTCGAGCGGCTCGACCTCACGTCAGGGGGCGCCCCGCCCTGGCACTTCGGCGTGGCCCTCATCGGAGTCGGCCTCGGCGGCTTCCTCGGCTCGGGCGGGGTGCCCCGTCTCAGGACCCGGTTGCGTGAGGAGCGGATTCTCGCCTATGCCTTGATCGTGCTCACCGGCTTGTCGCTGCTGGCCGCCATCTCGACCGGCCTGGCCGGCGCCTTCATCATGGCCTTCGGAATCGCTCTGGCCGCTCAGGGCGCCAAACAGGCCTTCGATGCCATCGTGCAGCGAGACGCACCGAAGGCGAACCTCGGCCGAACGTTCAGCCGCTACGAGAGCCGATTCCAGCTCGTCTGGGTGATGGGAGCGCTGATTCCCGTCGTCATACCGCTCCCGGCCCGCGCCGGCTACCTGATGGTTGCCGCCTCGGCCGCCTTCGTCGCCGGAACCTACTGGATCGGCCGCACCCCCAATCCAGCGGCGATCATCTCCGAGGGGCTACTCGATGACGGACTCGACAACCTCGCCCGCCGCCTTCCCCCGCCGCTTCGCCGTCGCCTCGAAAACCGCACCTGGTCACGGTCACTGCGCGACCGGATGTCGGGAAACGCCGGAACCGAGTCCGGAGGATAGGGGTCGCGTCAAACCGGCGACTCAGAGATCGTCGAGACCCGACAGGTCGTCGGGAATCTCGAGATCGAGCTTGGCGTTGTCGTCGTCGAGACCGATCCTGGCCAGCCACAGACCCGGCGCGTCGACCTCGGCGGCCGTCGGCATGTCGAGTTCGTCGGCCCAGAGTCGGAGCAGACCCTCGTCGCCCGCCCGCTCGACGATGCCGTTGATGAAGTTCCGTCCCCGGGCGTGTGTCTGCTCGTCGATCTCCAGCCCGAGCAGCCGTTCCATGAAACGATCGGCCGGGGCGACGTCCGTGAGCTGCTCGTGCACCCGCTCCTCGATGATCGGGGCCGCTCGAATCAGGCCGTCGGAGATCGTGCGCACGGTGTGGGCCACGAAGCCCAGCACCACCGCCACCAAGGCGTCGACCTGGGGAACGAGCAGATCATGGGCCGGTGAGCGCATGAGCGACAGTACGACGTCGGGGTCGCTCATCGTCTCCGCCATCTGCTGCATCTCGGCCATATCGGTGACGTCGCCGAACTGCTCGCCGATCGCTTCTGGGTTGGGGCGGAACGCCGAGGCGAAATCGATGAACAGGGCTTCGAGCCGGGCCTTGACGTGGGGTACCGACAGCACGGAATGGGCTACGAGTTCGTGGACCAGCACCCAGAGCCGCAGATCGCTGCTCGGCACGTCCCAGTCGCCGGCCGCGGCGTCGATGTTGGTGGGAACCACGAGGATCTCCGCCGTGGAGCGCGGGACCGGAAGCTCGTATTGGCCGAGGGCGTGCTGCCCGAGATGGCCGAGCATGGCACCGGCGCTGGTGGCCACCAGCATCGGGCCGAGCGTGGAGAAAAGCTGCCCCATGATGTGGGCGGGAAAGAGCTGGCCGAACGGATCGTTCGGATCCGCACCCGGGCCCTCCTCGGCCACGAGTTCGGTCGAGCCTGACTGGATGCCGGCCGACAGGGCTTCACCGAACTTCTCGAAGAAGGGCCGGTAGGCGGTGACACTCTGAGCGGTCCACACAGAGCGAGTGACAGCCGAGATTCCGGTGCCCGGAGGCAAGGTGACCCCCACCGCCTGGGCAACGTGGAGCTCGGCAACCCGAGCAAGATCCTCGATGGCCATGCGGACCGCCGGATCGACGTTGGGCTCGGAGCCACCGTCGGATGCGATCGACGTGGCCATGTCGGCCGCCGCCTTCCACGGGTCGGCACCGGCCATGCCTCCCAGCAGGGCGTTGAAGTCGAAGAACGGGAACTGGCCGCCGGGTGGATTACTACTGCTCACAAAGGCATCGTAGAGGGGTGGGATCGATTCTGGTAACCGGCGCGGCCGGAGCGGTGGGTCGAAGGGTGGTGCGCCTGCTGGTCGAAAACCCCGAGACGGAGCGGATAGTGGCCCTGGATCGGGTGCCGATCAGCGCCTCGGACGTCCCGGAAAATACCGAGATCACCATCGAGCGGATCGAAGCCGACCTGCTCGACGTCGACCTGGTACCCCTTCTGGACGGCATCGACACCGTTCTCCACCTCGCCGAGGATCGAAGCCGCCACGCCGACGGACGAACGGCCAGGTCGGTGATGGAACGCCTGCTCGGTACCGCATTGAACGGCGGGGTGTCGCAGTTCGTCCTGCTGTCATCCGCCCTGGTCTACGGTGCCCACGGCGACAACCCGGTCCCGATCACCGAGGGTCAGCCGCTTCGTCCGTCGAATCTGGCCCACGCCCAGCTCAAGGCGGAGCAGGAGGCGCTGGCCACGGCCTGGGCGCGAGACAACGGCGTCCGCCTCACCGTGTTGCGGCCTGCGGTTTTGCTGTCGGAAGGAGACGTGAGCTGGATCGGCACGGCGTTGCGGGCCGCCATGGCGGTGCGGCCCGAACAGGTCGATCCACCGGTTCAGTTTCTCCATCACGACGACCTGGCCCGAGCCGTGGTCCATGTCCTCGATCGTCGCCTGGAGGGCGTGTACAACGTGGCATCCGACGGCTGGATCGGTGCCGACGCCTTTCGGGAACTCCGGGGGGAAACCGAGGTTCGCCTTCCGGAACGAGCCGGTCGACTCCGGCACCGGGCGGCTCTGGTCCTCGCCGACCGCTCATTGCTCGAAGGCCTCCAGCCCTACGTCACCCACCCCTGGGTGGTGGCCACCGACAAGCTGCAGGCGACAGGCTGGAAGGCCGAATACACCAACGAGGAGGTCTACATCCTCGGGACCTCGGCACCGTTGTTCAACTCCCTGGGTCCACAGAAGCGGCAGGAGTTGGCGCTCGGCG
>JABDJU010000266.1 GCA_013003325.1 Acidimicrobiales bacterium | reverse complement strand
GGTCTGTTCTCCGCTGCCACTCACCGACGCCACCCAGAAATCCTTGGTCCCCGGAGCCGCAGGCTCGGTGACGCCCACGTTCCTTGTGTACACCACCTCGGTGATGTCGTCCGCTTCGGATTCCCAGTAGGTGATCTCATCGTGGGCGACGCCGTCGAGGTACCCGGCAACCGCATCGGCCGGAGCGATCCCGATGAAGAGGGGGTCAGACCCCGTCGCGACACCCACCACCCGAACGTCCTCGGGCGTCGAGACGAACTCGGGCATGGTGTTCCAACGCAGCAGCTCGACATCGTCGGTGACTACCGCACGGGACGGCATCTCGATCGCCAGCGGATCGGTCAGATCGTACTCGCCAACAAGAGGCGAGTGGAGCAACGATGCGAGCCCGAAGTTGTACATGAGGACCAGCCCTACCAACACCAGCACGGTTCCGAATCCGACCAACTTGGTCATTCGTGTCATCGGAACCACCTCACTCGTCTGTGGCCACCCGTCAAGTTCGGGATTTCTCTACCTACTTCTTTGCACGTCCGCGTTAACGCGGCCAGAGCCGTACGACCAGAGATGTCGTAGTTCCTCGACTATGAAGCACACTTGAACAGGGCCGCCCGCGCGTCTCGAGGAAACGACAGCCCGAGATTCAGAGCTTCCTGGAGACGCATCCCTCCTCATTCCGGGTGGCGAAGGCGGGGCAAATTCACTCGGTGGTCATCACGGGTCCGGCCGCCGGTCAAGCGATATCCCACTCCCACGAGGATCCGAGCTTGCGCTCGGGTCTCAGATCCCCCTGGGTTCCTGAACGAGGTCGGCCAGCGAGCCCAGCCGGTCGAGCACGTCGGCCAGTTCCTCCCACGTCAAGCGTTGCCGTTCAGTACGTCGTAGATCTTCATCTCAACTCCTGTCAAAGGTCACAGGGGTGGTGGGCGCTCTGGGCAGGGTTGAGATGCAACACTTGACCTGCGTCGGGACGCCCGTTCCCTGACGTGAGGAGAGCAAACATGAAGAAGCTACTCAGCCTATTATTGGCGTTGGTGCTGCTGACCGCAGCCTGCGGCTCGGACGATGACGACTCGGCGGCTGACGACGACGCCGAAACCACAACCACAACGGCCAGTGACGACGGCACCGCCGAAGACGATTCGGCCGATGACGATGCAATGGCCGACGACGACGCCATGGCCGACCACTGTGACGCGCTCAAGACGCCGGGAACTCTGACGGTCGCAACCGGCGATCCGGTGTTCCCGCCCTGGATGGAAGACGACGACCCGTCGAATGGCCGCGGCTTCGAGTCTGCCGTTGTCTACGCCGTCGCTGGTGAACTCGGCCTCGACGTCACCTGGGTTCGCACGACCTTCGACCAGGGAATCGCCCCCGGAGAAAAGGACTACGACTTCAACATTCAGCAGTTCTCGATCACCGAGGCCCGTGATGAGGCGGTCGATTTCTCCATGCCGTACTACGTCGCCCAGCCGGCGATCATCGCCACCGACCCTGACAAGTTCGCCGACGTCACCTCGGTGGCAGATCTCAAGGGTCTGAAGCTCGGTGCCGGAATCGCCACCACCAGTCTCGACTACATCGAGAACGTGATTCAGCCCGACAGCCCTGCGGCGGTGTTCGACGACAACGTGGCAGCCAAGGCCGCATTCGACGCCGGGCAAATCGACGGCCTGGTGCTCGATTTCAACACCGCCTTCTATGTCACGGCGGTCGAAATCGACGGTTCCTCGATCGTTGGTGTGCTGCCGGAGACGACCGCTGGAGCTGATTCGCTCGGCTTCGTGCTCGAAGAAGGCAGCGAGCTCACCCCGTGCCTCGATGGGGCTCTGGCCACCCTCAAGGCAGATGGCACCCTCGACGCACTGGCCGAACAGTACCTGCAGGCAGCAAACGACATCCCGACGCTGAGCAACTAGCGTCGAGGGGATCAATTCCCCGGTCACACGCTCATGACTACGCGCTCAGCGCACCCTAAACCGCCGGTTCGTCCCGAGCCGCCGGGCGCACCTCCCTCGTTCTTGGGTGGCTTCGGCAGCCACCTCTCCCAGGAAGGTGCGCGGGGTGCGCTGGTCGCGTTTTTCTCCACGATCACGGTGTTCGTCGCCCTGATCGTGGTGGTCGGTCGCAGCGAGAACTGGCCGGTGGTGCGAAGGTCGTTCTTCAACTGGGACC
The DNA here is from genome assembly GCA_013003325.1 of Acidimicrobiales bacterium. Taxonomy (GTDB): domain Bacteria; phylum Actinomycetota; class Acidimicrobiia; order Acidimicrobiales; family SZUA-35; genus JABDIY01. The sequence continues at coordinate 331 of JABDJU010000266.1, read as the reverse complement.
TGATGTGGGAGTCGCGGGGCGCCGTGTGGGACGGCTTCACCACCAACGTGTGGATGTTCATGGTCGGCCAGGTTGCGATCATGGCTCTCGCCCTGCTCGTGGCCGTCATGCGCAGCCTCAAGGGTCCGGCGTTCTTTCCGGTTCGACTTCTGGCGGTCATCTTCATCGATTTCTTCCGAGGGATCCCGATCATCCTCGGCTTGTTGCTGTTCGGGTTTGGCATCCCGGCCCTCCGTATTTCCTGGCTGCCGAACAGCGCTGTGTTCTGGGGTCTGGTCGTCGTCGTGCTGAGCTATTCGGCATACACCGCCGAGGTCTATCGGTCCGGTAT
>JABDJU010000255.1 GCA_013003325.1 Acidimicrobiales bacterium | reverse complement strand
GTGTTGAGGGCGGGCGACCAGTTGACCATCGCCTCGCCTCGGTAGGCGATGCCGGCCTCGTACATCTTCTTGAAGACGTATTCGGTCCACCTGTAGTAGTCGGGCTCGCAGCTGACCATCTCGCGTTCCCAATCGAACATGGCACCCATGCTTCGCAGCTGACCACGCATCCGCTCGATGTTTTTCCAGGTCCACTCGGCGGGATGGATTCCGCGCTGAACCGCCGCATTCTCCGCCGGCAGTCCAAAGGCGTCGAAACCCATGGGGAACAACACGTTGAACCCCTTCATGCGCATGTAGCGAGCCCGGGCATCGCTGGGGGTCATGGCGTACCAGTGGCCGATGTGCAGGTCGCCCGACGGGTACGGGAGCATCGTGACGGCGTAGTGCTTGGGTCGGTCCCAATCGACCCGCGACCGATATAGACCCTGGTCTTCCCAGCGCTTCTGCCAGGTCGGTTCGATCACGTGATGGTCGTACGCCATAGAGCCAAAAGGGTACTCACCAGCCACCGCCGACCTGCGCCAATTCCGTCGACCTGTCGGGCGCCCTCGTTCTGTCGTCGGGCGAACACCTTCTCTCCAAAAATCGTCGGGCGAACACGCTGGCCGTTTCCGAGCGACGCCAGAAGGCGCGAATGTGTCCGGGCGACGCAATTTCGGTCAGCGGACCTGACCTTCGTCCCTTGCCCTGACCGCCCTTCGCTTGCTGTAGTGAACCCTGACCCCCACGAATGGAGAATCGACTATGGCCCGCCGAGACCAAACGCTCTACAGAGACGAATCAGACAAGATGTTGGGCGGGGTTTGCAGTGGGATCGCTCAGTACTTCGACGTCGACACGAATCTTGTTCGAGTCGCTTTCGTCGTGCTCGCAGCATTCGGCGGAGGTGGTGTCTTGGGGTATCTGATCCTCTGGGCCATCCTCGATCCGAAACCCGCCGCCGATCCGCTCCCACCTGTGACCCCCGAACCCGAGATCGTGCTCAACGAACCGGATCCGATGACCCAGAATCGGACTCCGTCGACCCAGCCTGTCGAAACTGCGCCGACCGAGGGAGACCCGGTCGGTGAAACACCACCAGCTGGTTAGGGCCCAGAAGACCGGGGTGACCTTTAGCGGCGATCGATCCGTGCTAACCACCGGGTATGAGACGAAGTCCTCTGATGCTCATTGCGATCGTCGCTGTGCTCACCCTTGTGGTGGCGAGCTGTGGAAGCGACGATGTGGCCAGCAGTTCGACTACCACAGCAACGACCGCCGAATCGACTACAACAACCACCGAGCCAACCAGCACCACGACGTCGTCAACCACTACGGCGGCCCCTCAGGCCATGGTGCAGGTGTATTTCAGCAGCGGCGACGGATCGGATTGCTCCCAGGTAGCGGCGTTTGATCGAGCCGTCCCCGCCGACAGTGATCTGATCGCAGCCGCTCTGAATCAGCTCGTGGCGGGCCCCACCGACGACGAGATCGCTACCGGGGTCGGATCGTTCTTCTCCGCTGAGACCGCCGATGTCGTTTCTTCGGTAACTCTCGAGGATGGGTTGGTACTGGTCGACTTTGCAGACCTTCGACCGCTCATGCCCAACGCGTCGACGAGCTGCGGAAGCATGGCGCTGATGTCCCAGCTGAATACGACCCTGTTCCAGTTCGACGAGATCGAGCGGATCATCTACCAGATCGATGGCAGTTGCGCTCTGTTCGGCAACTGGCTCCAGACCGAATGCTTCTCGGTCGGGCGCGATGGCCAACGTTTCGATGTACCCACCAACGAGCAGGCATCGGGGGCGGGCTGCACGCCTCTCACAGGAGAGGGGCTCCCAGACGGGCGGTGGTTCGGGTACCTCGACGACGCCCGAGCTGATTCTGTGGACTTCGACCTGGCCTGCTGGTTCAACGGAACCGCCGCAGCGCTGGCTGCCGCGGAGGACGGTGAAGAGAGCCCACCCCCCAACGACTACTACGTCCGCAACGTCAACGATCTGATCCGCACCCTCGATGTTTCGACCTCCGCCGAGGTCTCATGGCTGCCATCCCCGGGTGATCCAGCAACACAGGCTGACGCGTCATATGGCGAGTGGTTGGCGGAGCGTTCCGACCGCCCCTTTCAGCCGGGCGTCTGGCTCACGATCAACGAGGGCCAGGTCACGTTGATTGTTGAGCAGTACGTTCCGTAGGCCGGCCCCGACCGCGACCTAGCCGCCAAGACGGTTTCGAACGACAATGGAGACATGCAGTTGATGATCATCTCCGGAGCGTCCAGCGGGATCGGCGCGGCGATGGCCAAGCTGGCGGCCGACGCCGGCCACACCGTGGCGTCGATCAGTCGGCGTCCCGGACCCGGCCACCACTTGACCGCCGACCTGTCGAACCCCAAATCCTGGGGCGGGGCTGGCGACTGGATGGAGGGGCTGATCCGATCCCAGTCTTGGGATCGGGTGGTGTTCGTGCACAACGCCGGGGTCATCGAGCCGATCGGGTTCGCGGGCGAGGTCGACACTGATGCTGCGCTTTCCAACGTGATGCTCAACTCGGCCGCACCGCAGGTGCTCGGTTCGCGGTTTCTGGCCGCCGTTGCCAAGGCAGACATCATGGCCCAGTTGATGTTGATCAGTTCAGGCGCAAGTCAGGCGCCGATCCAGGGCTGGTCGAGTTACTGCGCCGGCAAGGCGGCGACCGACATGTGGGCCGCCGTCGCCGGTGCCGAGCAGGACGACCGCAAGAGTTCGGTGACTGTTTTGTCGGTGGCACCCGGCGTCGTCGACACCGAGATGCAGGGGGCCATTCGAGAGGCCGACAGTGACGATTTTCCCAGTAGCGAGCGCTTTCACAATCTCCATTCCAGCGGCGGACTCACCAGCCCGGCCGATGTCGCGAGGGTCTTGCTTCAGCTCACCGAAATCAACGCTGGAGACAGCTTCGGCGGAATTCACGTGGAGAATGGCGCCCGGCTCGATATTCGAGACTTCGCACAGGCCTGGGCCAGTTCCTAGGCTGAGTAGGTGACCGCTCCGAAGCCAGCCTCGGGCGTGACAGTTTCGATCGTCGGCAGCGGACCAAACGGTCTCGCCGCCGGCGCCTACCTCGCACAACTCGGAGCCAGCGTGCGGGTGATCGAGGCCAACAAGCGAATCGGTGGCGGGGCCCGATCAGCCGAGCTCACTCTGCCAGGCCTCATCCACGACGAGTGTTCGGGTTTCCACCCGTTAGGTCTCCAGACCGAGTTCACCCAAGCTGTTGATCTAGGCGCCCACGGGCTGACGTACCTCTGGCCTGAGGTGCAGTACAGCCACCCCCTCGACGGCGGCACCGGCGGTGCTGCACTTCGCTCGGTTGCCCGCACGGCCGAGCGGTTGCACGACCGTCGTTGGCACTCGGCGTTCGGTTCGGTCAGTGCCAGTTTCGGGGCGGTCAGTGACGATTTCCTGGGGCCAGTGATTTCGATTCCCGGGCACCCCCTGGCGTTGGCGAACTTCGGCCTTAGGGCTGCACTGCCCGTCACCACGATCGCAAGGTTGTTCAAGACTGAGGCGGCCAAAGCGCTATGGGCGGGAGTAGCTGCCCATGCGTTTCGGCCCTTCGCCTCGCCGTTCTCGTCAGCAGTCGGAGTGGCATTGGCGTCCGCCGCCCACACCTACGGCTGGCCTGTTGCCAGGGGCGGAACTCAGTCGATCACCGATGCGATGGCAAGCGTGATCCAGACCGGCGGCGGCAAGATCGAGACCAATCGACGCGTCGAATCGATCGGCGAGCTCGGCAGTCCCGATGTCGTGCTGCTCGACACCGCTCCGGCTGCCGCCGCGTCCATCTGCGGCGACCGAATGCCGGCCCGGATCGCCAGGGCCTATCGGTCATACGAACACGGCCCCGGCGCGTTCAAGGTGGACTTCGCCGTAGAAGAAGGGATCCCGTGGTTGCACGAGGAATCCCTGACCGCTGGCACGGTTCATGTCGGTGGCACCTACGGCGAGATCGCCGACGCCGAGGCCATGGTGTGCCAGGGCGAAATGCCCGAGCGCCCCTTCGTTCTCGTCGGTCAGCAGTACATAGCCGACCCGAGCCGGTCGAACGGCGACGTGCACCCCGTCTACAGCTACGCCCACGTCCCGTCGGGATGGGCCGGGGACGCCACCGAGGCGATCATCGCCCAGATCGAACGGTTCGCCCCCGGCTTCAGAGATCGAGTTCTGGCCACCCACGTGCGCTCGGCCACCGACATGAGCCGCTACAACGCCAACTACGTAGGTGGCGACATCATCACCGGCGCCAACACCATGAGTCAGCTGGTGTTCCGGCCCCGGCGCACCACGCAGCCCTACGACACCGGGATCGAAGGCGTGTATCTCTGTTCGGCCGCCACTCCCCCTGGCGCCGGCGCCCATGGCATGTGCGGCTATCAGGCCGCTCGCCGGGCGCTCACGAAGCTGAAGCTGCTCTAGTTTCGGCCCAGGTCTTGCCCTGCTCCACGTTGGGTTCCCTCGGAAGGCCGAGCACGTGTTCGGCGACAATGTTGCGTTGAATGGCGAACGTACCTCCCCCGAGGGTGAGTGCCGGAGAGAACAGATAGCCGTAGTGCCAAATGGGATCGACGTCGGGGAACTGACTATCGGCGCCGCGCGGGAAGTTGACCTCGGTCGGACCCCACCGGCGAGAGCTGATGACCTCGCCCGGAATGCCTGACCCTTCGAGCATGCCATCGGTGCCGGCCAGGTCTTTGGCCAACCCCATCACCTCCTGGCCGAGTTCGTCGGCCATGATCTTCTGGATCGAGGCTTCGGGCCCGGGGGTGCCGCCGGCCAGCTTGGCGCTGAGGGTCCGAAGCTGATTGAGCTTGAGCACGGTGGCGTTGATGTGAAGCTGGGCCAGCCGGTCTCGCAGAACCGGGTCTCGGCCCGCGTCGGCGCGTCGGGCGAGGTCGAGAAAGTCGAAGGCGCTGGGCCCAGATCCCCACAGGACGCCGCCCTCGGAGAGGCCGACCCGCTCGTTGGCCAAGGTGGCCTTGGCGAGACGCCAGCCGTCTCCTTCGTCACCGAGGCGCATGTCGACCGGGATCCGCACGTCGTCGAAGAACACCTGATTGAACGAGTGGGCCGTCGTCATATCGATCACTGGCGACAACGTGACCCCCGGGGCATCCATCGGGAAGATGAAGTACGAGATGCCTTTGTGTTTGGGCACGTCCGGCTCGGTGCGGGCCAGGAGGATCCCGAACCTGCTGCTGTGACCTCCGCTGGTCCAGATTTTGGACCCGTTGATCACGTACTCGTCGCCGTCCCGCACTGCGCGCGTGGCGAGGCTGGCGAGGTCCGATCCGCTGTCGGGTTCGCTGAACAGCTGGCACCAGCGCTCCTCGTCGCTGAAGATCGGAGGCAGGTAGCGCTGCTTCTGCTCCTCGGTGCCGGCAATCCAGATCACGGGGGCGGCCCAGCCGATTCCGATGGCGTTGTGGGGCATCGTGATGTCGGCCGCCGCCATCTCCTCGGAGATGATGAGCTGGGTCATCGGGTCTGCATCGAGACCCCACGGCTCGGGCCAGTGCGGAACCACATAGCCCGAATCGGCCAGCTGCTGGTTGGTCGGATCGGGGTGGGCTTCGATCCAAGCCCGGACCGCTAGTCGACGGGGGTCGTCGTCGGCCGGCATGTCGAAATCCATGCCCGAATCCTATGCAGTCGGTACCGGCGGTTCGAATCTGGTACCGGCGGCTACTCCGCAGCCGCGGGTAGGTAGTACGGGGCCGGATCCGGGGGCAACGGTTCGTTGCCGAGGATGAGATCGGCAGCCTTCTCGGCGATCATCATGGTTGGTGCGTAGAGGTTGCCGTTGGTGACGATCGGCAGCACCGACGCATCGACGACCCGCAGTCCCTTCACCCCGTGGACCCGCATACTCCGGGGGTCGACCACCGCCATCGGGTCGGTTCCCATCTTGGCGGTGCAGCTCGGGTGCAGTGCTGTCTCGGAGTCCCGGGCCACCCAGTCCATGATCTCCTGATCGGTCTCGACCGATGGGCCCGGTGAGATCTCGCCGCCGTTGAACCGCTCGAACGCGGTTTGAGTGAGAATCCGCCGCGCCGTTCTCACCGCTTCGATCCACTCCCGCCGATCCTTTTCGGTGGACAGATAGTTGAACACCACCGCCGGTTTCTTCCGGGGGGCTTTCGAGGTGATCTTCACCGACCCCTTGGAGTCGGAGTACATCGGCCCAACGTGCACCTGGTAGCCGTGGCCTTCGGTGGGAGCCGACCCGTCGTAGCGGATGGCGATGGGCAGGAAGTGGAACATCAGGTTCGGATACGGCTCAGACGGGTTCGACTTCACAAACGCTCCGGCCTCGAAGTGGTTCGTGGCGGCCGGACCCTTGCGGAAGAACAGCCATTGGAACCCAATCCATGGGGCCCGCCACTTGGCCAGGTGCGGCTGCATCGAAACCGGTTCCTTACAGGCGTACTGGATGTAGACCTCGAGGTGGTCCTGCATGTTCTCGCCCACGCCAGGCAGGTCGGCCACGACATCAATACCGAGGCTCTTCAGATGGGCAGCATCTCCGATGCCCGAGAGCTGAAGGAGCTGTGGAGTGTTGAACGCTCCGCCGCAGGAGATCACCTCATCGGCCCGGACGGTGTGGGTGCGGAAGTTCCGGCGGTATTCGACACCGAGGCATTTGTTGCCGTCGAACAGCAGCTTGTTGGCTCGGGCCCGGGTGAGCACGGTGAGGTTGGGTCGATCCATCACCGGGTGGAGGTAGGCCCGGGCGGCCGACAGGCGCCGTCCCCGGTGCATGTTCTTGTCGAAGGCGGCGAAGCCTTCTTGGCGGTAGCCGTTGACGTCGTCGGTGCGACGGAAGCCGGCTTGGGGTCCAGCATCCAGCCACGCCTGGAACAGTGGATTGGTGGCCGGGCCCCGTTCGAGGATCAGCGGCCCATCGTCGCCCCGCCAGTCGTCGCCGCCGGCCAGGCAGGTTTCCATGCGTTTGAAGTACGGGAGACAGTGGGCGTAATCCCAGTTCTCCATGCCCGGCTCTTGGGCCCACTTTTCGTAGTCGGCCGGGTTGCCCCGCTGGAAGATCATCCCGTTGATGCTCGACGACCCACCGAGCACCTTGCCGCGGGCGTGGTAGACCCGCCGACCGTCCATGTACGGCTCGGGTTCGCTCTCGTACTTCCAGT
>JABDJU010000247.1 GCA_013003325.1 Acidimicrobiales bacterium | reverse complement strand
ATCCCGAAGGCTGAAGCAACGGCCAGGGCGCATGAACTCCTCGAAGCCGTCGGTTTGGGGCACAAGGGCGATTCGTACCCAATGCAGTTATCGGGAGGACAGCAGCAACGGGTGGCGATCGCGCGTGCGTTGGCGATGGATCCAACGCTGATGCTGTTCGACGAGGTCACATCAGCGGTCGATCCCGAGCTGGCGGGTGAGATCCTGCTTGTTATGAAACGGCTCGCTGAACAGGGCATGACGATGCTGGTGGTAACCCATGAGATGGGATTCGCTGCCGAAGTGGCCGATCGGGTCCTCTTCATCGATCACGGCCAGATTGTTGAACAAGGGCCGGCGGCTGACGTTTTGCAGAACCCGACACATGAGCGGACGAAGGCGTTCCTGCACGCTGTCCTTGATCGGGCGCCTATGGAGGCACAGATCGAAGAAGCTGCGAAGGGGCTGGTCGACGATGTGCTCGTACGACCCGAAACCACCGGTGGTGACAACGATGTCTCCTGACCTGGCGAACGAGCCGATCGGCGTCGCATCGATATGGGACGACATCCTGACCGATGCCGACCGCCAGGTAATCGTCAACGCCGGGTACGGCAAAACCCGCGGGCTCGGCAGTTCGCCACTGTTGATGGTGATTGACTGTCAATACAACTACATAGGTGCAGATGAGCCTGTGGAACAACAACAGGACCGGTGGCCGGCAGGTGGCGGCGAAAACGCGTGGGCGGCGGTCCGGGTGGTCGGGGAGTTGCTGAAGGCCGCCCACGCATCAGGTGTTCCTGTGATCTACACCCGCAATGTTCAGAAGCGCACGGTTCGGTTCGACTCCTTTGCCGGTAAATCCACGTGGGATCACAGCAAAACATTGGATGATTCGGAGGGCAGCCGGATTGTTGAAGAAATCGCGCCCCATGAAGGTGACTTCGTCCTCGATAAGAGCTACGCGAGCGCCTTTTACGGTACGCCTCTCGTGAACTACCTCGTCGGGCTTGGCACGGATACGTTGATCCTTGCCGGAGTGTCCACGGGAGGCTGTGTTCGGGCCACCGCTGTGGACGCCGTCAGCCGGGGATTCAATGTTGCAGTGGTGGCGGATGCTGTCGCAGATCGGATCGTTGCTTCGCACAAGGTGGCGTTGCTCGATATGTGGATGAAGTACACGGACGTCATGGATTCGAGGTCAGTGATCGACTACCTCGAAGCCGGCCGCACCGGAGAGGGAGGAACACCTTGACCGATCTTGCAATCATCAATGGAAGAGTCGTGATTCCTGGCGAGGATCCGAAACTCGCTGATCTCGCAATCAAGGGTGGAGCGATTACCGGAGTTCATCCCCGGGGTGAAGCTCCAGCAGCTGCCGAAACGATCGATGCCACGGGACTGCATGTCCTTCCCGGTGCAATCGACCCGCATATTCATTTGGGTGGCTATCAGCCGCTGGAGGTCGATACCGGGCCGGGAACGGGACTCGCCGCTCTTGGTGGCGTTACCACACTCGTCAATTACTTCAAACAGACCGGGTCTTATTTGGACATCGCTCCCAAGTACATCGAGACGTTCGAGGCCGAGTCCTATATCGACAGCGCTTTCCATTTCCAGCTGTTGACCCAGCCGCATTTGACAGAGTTGGCTGAGACAACCAAGCAGTTTGGAATCACCTCCTACAAGATCAACCTCGCCTGGAAGGGCAGGGAGAAGGCGGTTTTCGACAGCGACCGACCCGTCGACAACGGGTGGGTGTGGTCGGTCATGGAGGCGATGAAAGACATAGACCCCGATCGCATGGTGCTCAATGTCCATTGCGAGAATCAGGAACTCAAGAACGAAGCCAGGCTGAGGCTCGTCGACGACATGACTCCAGACCTGACCTTTTACGAACGACTGGCGCCCGATTTCAGCGAGACCGACAGTGTGCTTGGCATGATGTTGCTCGCGAAGGAGATCGGGGTGACCACGTACTTGGTTCACCTCAGCGCCAAGCTCACGATGGACGCGCTGAAGCTCGACTGGGCTGCCAATGAACGGCTGATCGGCGAAACCTGCCCGCACTATCTCATGCACACGGCCGAGAATGGCCCCGGCCTTCTGGCAACCGTCAGCCCGCCGATTCGTCATCAAGACGATCAAGACGCCTTGTGGGAGGGGCTGGCCGATGGACGGCTGGAAACCGTGGGCAGCGATTCCAATCCGATCATGCGTGACTTCAAAATGGGCGATGGCGACTTCTGGAACGTGAAGCCCGGTTTCGACGGTGTTGGTTTCATCGTGCCGTCATTGTTGTCGGGTGGCTATCACAGAAGGGGACTGTCCCTCGGACGTATCGCCCAGATCATGGCCGAGAATCCCGCCCGCATCTTCGGCCTGTATCCCCGGAAGGGCACGATCGCACCAGGATCCGACGCCGATCTGGTGCTCGTCGATCTCGAAACTGAGCACGTTGTCGGCGATGAGGCCGTGGCCACCCATTCGGATTTTTCCATCTTTTCCGGGATGACATTCAAAGGGTGGCCCGTGATGACGCTGTCCCGGGGCGAGGTAATAGCCAAGGATGGCCGGCTCACTGGTTCACCAGGCCGGGGACGGTATCTACCTCGCGAGATATAGGCTGAAGCCATGGGAATGACGCTGGCCGAAAAGATCATCGCCCGCGCCGGTGGTCGAGACGTTGTACGCCCGGACGATGTGCTCTGGGTTGAGGTCGATGTTGCTATGACGCATGATTCGAGTGGGCCCCGGAGATTCTGGCCTTCTCTAAGAGAGCTGGGTGTGGGGGTGTGGAACCCGGAAAAGCTCGTGATCGTGGCCGATCACTATGTCCCGGCCGCCGACGTCGGAAGCGCCCGCATCCTGCAGACCACCCGTGAGTTCGTGAAGGAGTACGGCATCACTCGATTTCACGAGGCAGAGGGCATCTCTCACACATTGATGGTCGAGAAGGCCTATGTGCGTCCCGGGATGTTGTACGTGGGAGGCGACTCACACAGTCTCACCGCCGGGGTACTGGGCTGCCTGGCGATTGGAGTGGGCTCGACCGACATGCTCGGCATCGTTGCTACCGGCCGAACCTGGCTTCGGGTACCCAAAACGATTCGCGTACTGATTGATGGTGGTCTGCCGACCGGAGTGACCGCCAAAGATCTGATTCTGACCATCATCGGCGAACAGGGGATGGACGGCGGGCTTTACCGGGTTTTGGAGTTCGGTGGAGAGGCCATCGCCGGCATGGACATCGAGGAGCGCAGCGTGCTGACAAACATGTGCGCCGAAATCGGAGCGAAGTCGGGAATCGTCCCGGCCGACGCGACCACCGTTGCCTATCTTGCCGATCGAGACATCGACGTGCCGACCGGTCCTGTTTCCGATCAAGACGCCGTGTTCGAAACCACCTGGGGCTATGACGCATCCGCGGTCGTGCCTGTGGTGGCACGACCGCACAAGCACGACGACGTCGTTGCGGCTGCGGACGCCGGCGAAGCCCCGCTGAGTCGGGCCTATATCGGAGCTTGTACCGGCGCCAAATACGGCGATCTAGCGATGGCAGCGGAAGTCCTTGCCGGGCGAAAGGTCGCGCCCGGCGTGCTGTTGCAGGTGGCGCCTGCGTCACGAGCGGCCCTGCGACAAGCCATGGAAAGCGGAGTGGCCCAGATTCTGATGGACGCCGGGGCTCACATCCTTTCGACCGGGTGCGGGGCCTGTCCCGGCATCGGCACCGGCGTTCTCGGTCCTGGCGAGGTTTGCATCTCGACTACCAGCCGGAATGCTCGCGGGCGCATGGGCAGCCCTGACTCCGAAGTCTGGCTTGGCTCGCCGTACTCGGTTGCCGCCGCTGCTGTCGCAGGCCACGTGGTCGACCCTCGCGAAATGTTGGCGGTGCCCGTTTGACCATCATCGAAGGCAAAGTGTGGAAGTTTGGCGATAACGTCGACACCGACGTCATTGTGCCCGGCAAGTATCTGATCGGTGACATCGACGAGATCGCCGAGCATGTCATGGAAGGGATTCGTCCCGGTTTCGCCGAACTGGTGAACAAGGGCGATGTCCTCGTTGGTGGCAAGAACTTCGGTACCGGCTCGAGTCGGGAAGTCGCACCGCGGGCCATCCAGGCCGCCGGTGTCTCGGCGATCGTTGCCGAGTCATTTGCCCGCATTTTCTTTCGAAATTGCATCAATGTCGGTTTCGTTCCACTGGAATGCCCGACCGCCGGGGAAATCGAGGAAGGCCAGCACTTGCACATCGATACGGTGGCGGGCGAGATCACGGTGATCGAGACCGGTATCTCACATCACGCACTGAAACTGCCGACTGAAATCGGGGAGATACTCGAGGCCGGTGGACTCGAACCACTTCTCAAACTGAGAATTGGAGGGAGAACGTGACCGGGGACGGTGGTTCACAGCTTCGTCGGCTGTTGGCGGAAGAGGCACCGGTCGTGGCACCGGGAGCTTTCAACGCCCTGTTTGCTCGCCTCATTGTCGAAGCCGGATTCCCTGCCGTGTACCTGTCAGGAGCCGGGGTCGCCAATTCGCTGCTGGGACGCCCCGATCTGGGCATCGCGACCATGGACGAGATGGTGATGGTGGCCGAGCGAGTGTGTGAGGTCCTCGACGTGCCCGTGATAGCCGATGGCGATACGGGCTATGGCGGCGTCCATAACGTTGCCCGCACCGTGTCCAGATACGAGCGAGTGGGGGTGGCCGCGATACAACTCGAAGACCAGGTGTTCCCCAAGAAATGTGGTCACTTCGAGGGAAAGGAAGTCGTCTCCAAACGAGAAATGCTCGAGCGGATCGGGGCCGCTCTCGACTCACGCGCCTCCCAGGACTCTATTCTGGTCATCGCCCGCACAGACGCCAGAGGGCCGATCGACCTCGACGAAGCGATCGAACGGGCCCGGGCCTATGGGGAAGCAGGCGCCGATGTTCTTTTTGTAGAAGCCCCGCGCAGCCGTGACGAATTGGAGCGTATTGGTTCCGAGCTTTCGGATTGGCCGCTGATGGCCAATATGGTCGAGTTCGGCAAGACACCATTGCTTCCGGCGGACGAACTCCACACCCTGGGCTTCTCCCTGATCATCTATCCAGGCGCCGTGATGCGTACCATCACCAGCTCAGCCCGCCAGGTATTGGCAGAGCTGAGATCGCAGGGAACCACTGCGGGCTGGCTTGCTCACATGGCCAGCTTCGATGACGTCAACCAGGTGGTCGGGTTGGCAGAGTTCAACCAATGGGAACTAGACATTGCCTCCGGGGCAGCCGACCGCTCGTGACCCGAAGGTCGGACATGACATGCAGCGCCTGATCACACTGAGCCTGGCCATATTGCTCGTTGTGACCGCTTGTGGTGATGGCGACGAGATAGGTGTTTCACCGATCTTCAATGGATGCGAATCGGGAGCCGGATCGGTCGTCGCATTTCTGCAACGAAGCCTCGATGACATCGGAACGGCCCAACCGGGGGAGCTGGGGGATCTCGAGGAGCGCTTTGATTTCGGTGTCAGCAGCCTGCTGGCCAGAGCACAAGAAGTGCACTGCACCGAAGA
>JABDJU010000210.1 GCA_013003325.1 Acidimicrobiales bacterium | reverse complement strand
ACCGAAGGGAGCTCCGGTCGAGGCCCACGCCTACTCTCCTTGAGGAGATTTCGCCGCTAGGACGACGGCATACCCGGGATTGCCACAGGCATGTCGGACAGATGCACCTCGTCGTCGAGTTCCTCGTCGGTCATGTCGCGTACCGGGAAGAGCCTCAGTAAGACCGAACCGACAACGAACGCCGCGACGGCACCCGTTGCAACGCCCATCAGCACGCCGACGGCTGCGAAGCCCGTTGGCAAGAGCGTCAGGTAGGCGAAGATCGAACCGGGCGACGGCGGGCCGACGAGGCCTGCGTCGGTGGCGACGAACACAATGTCGGCGCTGATTCCACCGGCCCACATGGCACCGATCATGACCGGGTTCATGAGGACGTAGGGGAAGTACACCTCGTGGATGCCACCGAAGAAGTGGATGATGATGGCGCCGGGGGCGCTGAGCTTGGCGAGGCCCTTGCCGGCGAACCAGTAGGCGCCGAGCAGACCGAGACCGGGGCCCGGGTTCGACTCGAGCATGTAGTAGATCGAGCGACCGCTCTCAGCCACGTCGGTGGCACCGAGGGGCGTGAGCACACCATGGTTGATGGCGTTGTTGAGGAACAGCACCTTTCCGACCTCGATCGGTATGTCGGCGAGCGGTAACAACCCGGCATCGGCGATGCCTTCCACCATGTTGCCGAATGCCGAGGCGATGGCTGCCATGACCGGTCCGATGACTATGTAGCCGAGACACACCAGAACAACGCCGGCGATTCCCTGCGAGAAGTTGTTGTACAGCATCTCGAAGCCAGCGGGGGTGCGGTCCTCGAGGTAGTTGTCGATCTTCAGCATGACCCAGCCGGCGAGCGGGCCCATTACCATGGCGCCGAGGAACTGCGGCGGATCGCCGGTTGCGCCGCTGGACAGCTCGAAGGCTGCACCACCGATCACACCCATCACGGCGACCGCACCGAGCACACCGCCACGATGGCCATGGACCATCTTGCCGCCGGTGTAGGCCACCAGCACGGGCAGTAGGTACACGATCATCGGGCCGACGAGGTCTCCGGTGATTCCGTCCCAGTCCCAATCGAGGCTGGTGTATTCAGCCAGCCACCCCGTTGGGATGAAAATGGCGGTGATGAGGCCCCAGGCGATGAACGCACCGATATTCGGCACGATCATTCCTGCGAGCCAACCGCCGAAGCGTTGGATCTTCTCTTGCATTACATCTCTCCCTATGTAGAAAGGTCACGGCGAGTAACAAATTACACATCCATAGTGGGACACTTATGTGACCGGCGCCACTCCCAGTAGGTCTTAAGGCCCAAACGACAAAAGGAACTCTGAGAGCCGTTTCGGATGAGCGAATCGCCTCAGCGGAGCGCGGCCGTCACCCGGGCCACGTCGGATTGGCTCAGCAACGCGCTCACGACCACCACGGGCTGGGTCGCCTCGAGGGGCACGGTCGAGATCACGACATCGGCCTCGCCGTCGGCTGGGAGGTCTTCGAACGCCCTGGCAGAGAGCACCTCAGTGATCGCAAGCTCGGGGAATTCTGCTTGAATCCGTGACACCAGAACCCATGCCGTCGCCATGCCGCTGGGACACACGACAAGTGCCTGCCGGCGGGGACGCAGGTTGGCCCGTTCGAGAGCACCCGACAGATACATGGTGATGAACCCCACCTCGTCCTCACCCACCTCATCGCCGAAGTGATCACCGAGCGTGACGGCCGCCTGTTCGGCCACCCGGTACACATCCGGGTAGCGCTCGGCGACTTCGGCCAGGAGCGGGTTGTGGACCGGCAACCCGTGTCGCAGGCGAACCGCCAGCCGCCCCAGGTGGAGAGCGAGACCGTGGCGCAGCTCAACGTCCTCCTTCAGCGAAGGGTGCAGTTCCTCACTGGCCCGGTCGAGCACTGCGTCGAGCAGGGAGCTCAGGTCTACGTGCTCACGTTTGACGGCGGCGAGCGCGTTCAGGCCTAAAAGGTATTCGGTGACGCTGGCCACCTCGTCCTCGACAAGGTCGGCGACGCCGGCGCTCGACAGCTTCCTCGCCAGAAGATCGGCAGGCACCGCAGCGGGGTGATCCATGAGTGACACCCGATATCCAGGGTCGAGTTGGATGCGACGACCGTCGTTGAAACGACTCGCAGTGATGGCCAGGTGGAGCGACAGAACCACATCGCTGTTGCCGGCCAGCGACCCGAGGTCGTCGACGCTGGATCGCACCGCCTCGACGCAGGCCCGCAGCGGCAGCTCAGCCAGTCGATCCCGCAGACCGCTCGGAATGCGGACGTGAACCTGCCTGGCTTCGGCAAACTCGGTGACTGCCAGCTCCTCGAGAACATCTTCTGGGAGAGCCTCGAGCAGCAGTTGCACCATGGCTCGACGGACCTGGCGTTCGGTTCCGACAACGACGACACCCCTGCCCGGCTTGCGCAGCAGCGGCACGCCGTTGCGCTCCAGCCATGGCTCGCAGCGATGTAGATCACGGCGGGCCGACGTCTTCGACACCTCCAGGTCGAGGTTGAGCTTGTCGAGCGGCGTCACATCCGGCGAGGCCCACAGCAACGCGGCCAGCAGCAGGTGCTCGCGCTCCTCGGGGGCGTACACCCGAGGTACTTCGATCCGGTCGGCGAGGTCATTCTCGATGTCGGCCCGAACCGCGTCGGTCATCTCGACCAGTAGCCCGGTCCCCCGCCGCCGGGACAGCGTTGCGCCCTTCGATCGTAGAAAATTCTCGACAACACCGAGTCGGTAGCGAACCACACGCTCTGTCAGACCGAGGTCGGCCGCAAGGTCGGCGGTACTGCGAGGCTCATCCTGTTCGATGAGCCACTTGGTCATCCGGATTACCCGGCTGTCGAGGACTGCGGTCATGTCAAATAGTCAGCTCCAAGCCGGCGCACATCAGCCGCTTCAGCGGCCGAGGCGACCGCGTCGGCGAGGCCCGACAACGCGTCGGGCTGCATCGAGGCAAGGTCGGCCTTGATCAGGTTGACCGATGGCCCAGCCACCGACAGCTTCGAGATGCCCATTTCCACGAAGAGCTTCGCGGCCAACGGATCCGCCGCCGCCAGGCCGCAGACCGACACTGGGATGCCTCGCTCGACACCGGCCTCGGCGGTCATCTGGCAGAGCTGAAGAACCGCAGGGTGTAGGAAATCGGTGAGCTGGTCGACCGCACCGTTGGTCCGGTCCGCCGCCAGGGTGTACTGCGTGAGGTCGTTGGTGCCGATCGACATGAAGTCGAGGCGTGACGACATGGCCATGGCCTGGAGCGCCGCCGAGGGAACCTCGACCATCGCTCCCAGCGAGATACGGCCATAGTCGACACCCTTGGCATCGAGTTGGGCGCGCGCCTCGTCGAAAGCCTTGTGGACAAAGGTGATTTCGGAGTCGGTGGCGATCATCGGGATCATCACCCAGAGATCACCGAATGGCGCGGCCCGCAAGAGCGCCCGCAGCTGGGTGAGGAACATCTCGTATTCGTGTTCGTAGAGGCGGACTCCCCGAACACCAAGGAACGGGTTCTCCTCGGCTGGCAGGTCGAGAAACGACGCTGGCTTGTCGCCGCCGATGTCGAACGTTCTGATGGTGACCGGTTCGGCGAACGCCTTGAGCGCTTTGGCGTACACCTCGAACTGCTCATCTTCTGTGGGCGGAGCGGGCCGATCGAGGAACAGGAACTCGGTGCGGAACAGCCCGATTCCATCGGCTTGAGCTTCGACCGCTCGATCGAGGTCCATCTCGTTCGCAACGTTGGCCGAGATGTGCACGGCTCGATCGCCGACGCTTATCTTGCGCCCGCGGAATTCGGCAGCCGCAGCGGCCAATTGTGCGACCTGTTCGGCGCGCACGCCAAACTCTTCGCTCGTCACATCATCTGGCTCCACGACGAATTCGCCGGTGGTCCCATCGAGCGCGATCGTGACTCCGTTGGCGACCTCGTCGACGAGACCAGCAACGCCGACCACGGCGGGGACGCCCAAGGCCCGGGCGATGATCGCCACGTGGCTCGTGGGTCCACCCTCGACGGTGGCGAGTCCCAGAACCAACGTCGGGTCGAGAAGGGCGGTCTGGGCGGCGGTGAGAGTCTCGGCACACAACACGCTCGGCGTTGTGAGGTCGATCGAGCCGGGGGCGGGCAGGCCGGCAAGCTGATGCCGGATTCGCTCGAGAACCTCGCCGATGTCGGCGGCCCTCGCCGCCAGATACGGATCGGGCAGCGACGCCAGCATGTGGCTGAGGTCGGCTGAAGCCCCCCGCAGGGCGTCATCGAACGATGATCCCTGGGTGAGGTGAGTCTGCACCGCGTCCTCGATCATGGGGTCCATCGCCATGAACGACTGAGCCTGAAGCACCTCGGCGGCATCGGTGCGACCGAGTTCCCCCGCCTCGCTGCTCAGAGACTGAAGCTGGGTCACCACCGCAGCAGCCGCAGCCTTCAGCGCTTCCATCGGATCGTCGGCATCGGGTACGACGAAGTCAGCGTCGTGGAGCAGAAGTACTGGGGCCACGGCAACGCCAGCCGACGCGCCCACCCCTTTGAGAAGTTTCATCGTTGGTTCCCCTTTTTCTTGGATTTTCTCGATCTGGCTTGCGGTCGTGGCGGAGGCGGCTCATCGTCGAGCTCGGCGTCCAAGGCGTCGTACACAACGGCGCCGCACACCAACGTGATGCTGGTGGTGATGGCAAGTCCGACGATCGCAAGCGCAATGGTGAGCGGGTTCACGTCGAAGCCGAGTGAGATGGCTCCGAACAGGTTGAAGACGATGAGAAGGCCGCCGAGGGCGAACAGGCCGATTCTCCGTCCTTGCCCAAGCCTGACGCTGGTTCCCAGTGCCATCATCCCGCTCTTGAGCTTGCGATCGGCGATCACATAGCCGTGAAAGGCGTAGAACAGCATCACGACGATCGAGGGCAGCCCGGCGAGGTAGCGCAGGCCGAGCAGCACACCGGCCCAGAACCAGAACGAACTCACCAACTGAGTGCGGTAAAGCCGCGAGCTTCTGAGCGGGCCGCGCACGTCGACGGCGTCGCCTCGTGCCGCGTCGAGAGCGTAGGCGTACCAGGGATGGGCGACGGTGCCGGCGACCACCAATCCGACGAGATCGACCGCCACCGATTGATACACCCGGTCGTCGTCGAACAGTTGCTGAGCCGGCCACCGGAAAAGGCCGTACACGCCCAAGGTCACCGCTGCCGCCCCGAGCAACGGAATGGGCTGCTTGGCAAACCCGCCCACCCCGCGACGGGCGATCTCGCCGAGCGAGACACCGAAGGTCGACCTTTTCTGAGCTGTGGTCACCGATCAAGTCCTTGGATCCGGACAGCTTCGACGTCAGCGGCACTGACAGCATCGAAGCCGGTCCCCTTCGAACCTACAGCAGCCCGGGCCCAGGCGAGCCCGGTGCGCAGCGCCTCCTCGATCGAACCCTCCGACGCGTCGTAGCCCGCGATGTATCCGGCGAGCAGCGAATCGCCGGCGCCGACGGTGTTCTGGACCTTGGCCGTCGGAGCGCTTCCTCGACAGACACCATCGGGCGTGACCGCTGCCGCCCCGCGTTCCCCCAGGCTCAACAGCACCGTGCCGCCGGTTCGTTCGACGATTGAACGTGCTGCCCCGATGAGATCGCCGTCAGAATCGAGCGGCGTCGGCCAGACCGCGGCGAGTTCTTCGTCGTTCGGTTTCAGTAACACGCCCGGTACCTCGAGCGTGGCAGCCAATGCCGGCCCGCTGGCGTCGACGGCGAACAGGGCGGCCGTTCGACCGATCCGCTCGGCCAGTGCCTGGTAGAAGTCGGTCGGGACGCCGGGGGCGAGACTGCCGGCGGCCACGACCCAAGAACTGCCGGCGGCGGCGGCTTCGGCCTGGGCATACAGGTGGTCGACCGATTCGGTGGTGACCATCGCTCCCGGCTCGTTCAGTTTGGTGGTTCGGCCGCCGCGTTCGATGATCGAAAGGTTGGTCCGGACCGGCGTTCCCGAGTCGGCGACCAGCACCGGAACACCGGCGTCTTCGAGCGATCCGAAGAACAGGGTGTTGCCGCTGGAGCCGCACAGCACGGCGGCTTGTGCCTCGATGCCCTGACGGATGAGGCCACGAGCCACGTTCACTCCCTTGCCGCCGGCCTCGATCGTTGTGCCGGCCGTCGAGTGAACCTCGCCGATGGCGAGCGTATCGACGACGATGGTGCGATCGAGGCTCGGGTTGGGGGTGATCGTGGTGATCACCGGCCTATTCCTTCGCAGCGAACAGCTCGAGCAGCTTGTCTTCGGCTTCCCGGGTCCAGAGGTTTCCCTCGCCGAGACGTTCAGCCACCTCGGGGGCGACATCAGCGAGGTTGTCGAGGCCGGTCAGCGGCAGTCCGGTGAGCTGAGGAAAGATCATGATCTTGCCGGCGTAGTCCCCGTCGATCATGGCCTGGATTCCCGCCTGGCCCGCTTCGATACCCCCGATCGCGGCGAGCGACCGCTCCGGCGACAGCGACCCCGCGACCGCCTTGTCGAGAACCATCGCCTGGTCGGCGATGCTCGACCCCGAGGTGCCGGTGTATTGGGCGTTGTGCAAATACACATTGCTGATATTGAGCGGGGCCATCGTTCCGTTCGGCACGCCGGCAAAGAGCACGAGCATGCCATTGGGTCCCATGAGTTCGGCCGCATCGCCCATCACCGCACCAACCGGCACCGACACCACCACATCGTCAGCGCCGGCTCCATCGGTGATGCGCTCCACAACCGCCTCAGCGGTCTCGCCCTGGGTCTCGGGGTTCACCAGGATGAACTCCTTGCCTTTTTCGGCGGCAAGGTCGGCGAGCAGCTTGTTGGCGACCTCTAGGCGGTCGTCGTCGAGGTCGAAGCCGAGGATGGTTCCGGGGCCGGCTTCGGTTTCGATGGCTCGCTGCATGTGCATCTGACCCATGGGGCCGCCGGCGCCCACGAACACTGCAACGCCGCCGGGTACAAAGTCGGCCCGGTTGCGAGCTTCGCCGTAGGAGGCCGAGATCTCGGGTCCATTCGTGCCGATATAGGCGGTGTAGTGATAATGGAGGCGGCCGACATCGATGAGCGGGAAGCGGTCGAGCTCGCGTGAACCGACCATGTTCATCGTCCCGCGGAAGGCGATCAGTTTGGCGATCTCCTCGATGGCGTCACCCGACGATGGATCGAGCACCACAATGTCGTCGAAGCCCGAGCCCGAGGTGAGCTCGTCTGACAGGGCCCGGTAG
>JABDJU010000206.1 GCA_013003325.1 Acidimicrobiales bacterium | reverse complement strand
AGTCCGACACGTGGACTGCCGTCGGGAATCTTCCGTAGCCGTGCCGTGCCGTGCCGTTGATATGCCCTGAGGCCAGAAGGGCGTCAGTCGATCTGCTCGAGAATGCCCCGGAAACGGTCGGCGTCGTCCGGTGTCTGCACCGGTATCGAGAACTCGATTCGGTCCACCCGGCCGGAATAGCGGTCGTTGATCGCTGCTGCGATGTTGTCGTAGGTGGCGATGGTCGCAACGGTGTGAAGCATCTCGTCGCTCACCATCCCTGGCAGGTCATCCCATTGGTTGTTCCTCGCAAGGCTCGAGGCCTGGACTGCGATGTCGCCCCAGCCGTGAAGTTCGAAGGTCCGGCGGTACGACGGCGTGGAGAGGTAGAACCCCACCCGGGCCCGAACGGTGCGAATCACTCGTTCGAGCGCCTCCTCGTCGGGGGCGGTGCCGATCAGCGGCTTCATACAGACCTCGATATCGTCGAGGTTCCTCTTCGTGCGGGCGGCCCCAAGGGCCAGGTTCGGGAGCACCTGCTCGTCGATGAACTTCGGCGTGCACACCGGGTGCAGCCGGATTCCGTCGGCGACTTCGCCGGCCACCGCACACATGTTGGGACCGATGGCAGCCACATGAACCGGGATGTTCGGGTGGTCGATCGGGCCGGGATTGAACAGCGGCACCATCAGGTTCAATTTGTAGTGCTCGCTCTGGTAGTCGAGCTTGGTGCCGTTCTGCCAGCAGTCCCACACCGCCCGCATGGCGCCGACGTAATCGCGGATCCACGGGGCCGGTGCATGCCAGGGGATCCCGAAGCGCCGTTCGATGTGGGCCCGCACCTGCGTGCCGAGGCCGAGGATGAAGCGACCATTCGACAGCTTCGACAGCGACCACGCCGAAAGTGCGGTGGCCGTGGGGCTGCGGGGGAAAGCCATCGCCACCGATGTACCCAGCTGGATCGTTGAGGTCCCGGTGGCGCCGAGAGCGAGCAGCTGAAACGGATCGTCCTTGGTTTCCTCGACTAAGACGGCGCCGAGACCAACCGACTCGGCCGTCGCGGCCAGCTCTGCGAAGTCGCGTATGTCGAGCGGCGTGTCGGGTTCCCTCAGACCCGGGTCCAACTTGCCCAGCGGTAGCAGCGACTCCACGATCATCGACCCAACTGTAGATTCCGGGCGTTGCTCGGACGATGTGCGCCGGAAGTGTTGCTCTCCAACACTTCCGCCGCACCTCGGACACGAGCGGAGAGGTTGCACCAGTTTGGTGACCTTCTGCACTTGCGGGTTTCGGCTCGGCGTCGCAGCTTCAAGATGTGGCAGTAGATGAACTCGCAACCGAGGTAGCAGCACCCGCCCTCGCAAGCACGCCAACGCGCGGTTCGCAGCTCGGGCCGATCCTCCTGGCCCTGGTGGGAGGGGCTGTCGTCTTCGTCCTCGGTACCCCTTACTTCGAACTGTTCGAGTCCACCAACGACAGCGAGGTTTTCAACGGTGCTGTCACGGCTGCGCTAGGCGCGTTGTGGTTCACATTTCGGAATCGGGACGACGGATACTCCGTCGTCAGTTCCGGGCTGTTCGTAGCCGCGGCGGCGATGTGGGTGCTGGTCATCGGCCCGTTCAACTGGCTGATCACCGCTGACAACGGAACCGTTCAAGAAGCGTTTCAGGACAAGACGGCGCAGTTCCTCTGCATCGTGCCCGTGGTGCTCGCTCTCACGTGGGCGATGGGGCGATCCCGTGATTCGCTCTACCTGGAGACGGGTAGGCCGAGGCGGTGGCTGCCGTTCGGAACCGTCGCCATCGTGGTCGGAGCGGTGATAGTCACCCTCGTCGCCATGGCCGATGGTGCCGACTTCAGCGATGTGCTCGACGTAGCCCCGTGGATGCTCGGGTTCGCCGCAATGAACGCATTGATGGAAGAACTGTGGTTCCGCAGCGTGTTCCTCAAGCCCTACGTCGAGAAGCTCGGTGCCACCGTCGCAATCTGGGTCACGGCCATTGTGTTCGGGATTTCGCATGTGGAGGCGACATACATCTCCGATGCCCGACAGATTCCGTTTGCACTGCTCGTCGCAGCACTCGGAGCGCTGCTGGCGTGGACTATGCGCTGGGGTCGCTCGATCTGGGGCGCGGTCCTCGCCCACATGGCGTTGGACTTCGTGGTGTTGTTCGAGTTCGTCTGAGCCGTCGGCTCACGAGACGCGTCGAAAGTGTTGCTCTCCAACACCTCCGACGCATGTCGACCGTAGGTACACGGGCAGTTCAACGGTGGTTCTCAGCTGGCTCTCGGGTTCGGGGCTCATGCTCATGGCAGTTCAAACCACGGGAGTCACATCATGTCCGCTACAACTCTGCTCTTCGGTCTCGATCTCGTTGCCATCACCGTGCTGGTGTTCGGGCTGTACGCCCCTCGGCATCGCCGCCGTGACCTGCTGGTCGCCTACCTGGTGGTGAACATTGGAGTGATGGCGGTCGCCCACGCTCTCGCGTCGACCTCAGCATCGGTTGGTCTCGGCCTCGGGCTCTTCGGCGTTTTGTCGATCATCCGGCTGCGGTCTTCCGAATTGGACCAGCACGAAGTGGCGTACTACTTCGCCGCCCTGTCGCTCGGCCTGCTCGGCGGCATCGCCGTGACCCCGCAATGGCTGAGCGCCGCACTGATGGCAGCGATTGTCGGTGTGATCTTCGTCGCCGACCATCCCAGCCTGTTCGGCAACTACCGCCGGCAGAACATGGTGCTCGACCGGGCCTTCACCAATGAAGCGCTTCTCGCCGCCCACCTCGAGTCGCTGCTGGAGGCCAAGGTCCATCGCGTCCAGGTCCGCAAGGTCGATCTGGTCCACGACACCACCTCCCTCGAGGTCCGGTTCCAGGTTCCGGCTACACCCATCTCACATGAGGCAATCGACGACGGCGACCTGATCGGAACGGGCCGATGACGCTCGCATTGCCTGACGCTGCACCCACTGACACTCTGTTCGAAGGAAGAGTCGCCGTGGTGGAACCAAACGACGGCTGGGCGGGGTCGTTCGACCCGGTCGGCCTGGATGAACTGAACTCGATCGCCAGCCTGCAAACCCGGGTCGACCGCAAGTATGTGATCTGCAGGTCCGATCTCGGCGAGCTCACATTACAGATCGGCTCGGTCGCCCGGGTTCTCGAGATCGACGGGCGTCGCCAGTTCGGCTACTGGTCCACCTATTACGACACCCCCGACCTCGACAGCTATCTCGCCGCCGCCCGTAAGCGGCCTCGCCGCTGGAAGGTGCGGGTCCGCAGCTATCTCGACAGCGACCTCCATTACGTCGAAGTGAAGACC
>JABDJU010000199.1 GCA_013003325.1 Acidimicrobiales bacterium | reverse complement strand
GAGCGGGTGGGACAAGGATTCCAGCTATCAGCTATCAGCAATCAGCGATCAGGTGCCAGCGCCTCTAGTAATCGATCCACTTCGGCTTCAAGGTCGCGCAGAGAACCGTGGTTCTTCAGAATGTGGTCGGCGGCGGTGCGCCACTCGCCGCGAGAAGGTTGGGCGGCCATGCGGGCTTCGATGTCGGCGTCCTCCATGCCCCGATCCCGGAGCCGCTGGATGCGGACCTCGAGCGGCGCATCGACGACGACCCGGGTCCAGCCGTCCCCGAGAATGGGCAACAGCACCGGAAGCTCAACGGCAACCAGCCCGGCGTCGGATTCCCGCTCTACCAGATTCATGATGCGGGCGGCGATCGCCGGATGGGTCAGCGACTCGAGCTCGGCCAGAGCTGCGGGGTCGTCGAAGACGATTTCCGCCAGTCGCGGCCGGTCGATCATCCCGTCGACGACCACCTCCGGCCACCGCGCCGCGACGGCGGGGAATGCCTCCCCCTCAGGCTCGAGCACGGCGTGGCCGATCTTATCTGCATGGATGACCGGATAACCGCGCGCCGCGATGATCCGGGCGGCCGCGCTCTTGCCGGCGCCGATGCCGCCCGACAACAGGATGCGCGTGTGCCGGTGCCCAGTCACGGTGTGACTGTACTCTGATGCCGATGTTCGCCACCGCCCCGGTGTGGGAGAACCGATTCGACCGTATCGCCAGCATCCTGCAGTGGATGGCGCTGGCGTTCGGGGCCTTCTTCGCTTTCGTGCAGGACGGCGCCACCCTCTCCACCGCAACGGCCTTCACAGCCGTCGGCCTCTACATCGTCGTCTTCCAGAGTCTCCCGATGCGGGTTCGCCATGGCGTGTGGACGGGTGAGATCCTGGCGGTGACCGGGGTTGCCGTCGGCATGGTGGCTATTGCGCTCACCGGCGACGTCGACTCGCCGTATCTACTGTTCTCGGTCACGCCCGTGCTCTACGCCGCGGCGTTTGCGGGGTGGCGTCGCGGCATCGAGACCGCCCTGCTGGCATCCGGCGTGCTGGTCGCCATTCGATCGCTGGCCGACGAGTCCGGGCTGCTGGGCGGCAGCCTGTGGGCCTGGGTCGCCATCTATCTGCTGATCGGCATCACATTCAGCTTCGCCCGCCACCTGTTGCTCGAGGCCAGCGAGACCAATGCCGCCCTGCTGGCCGCCTCAGCGAGTGCGCGCGAACAGCTCGACCGCCTGGAGCGCCTCGACGCGTCGCACAAGCTGCTGTCGGCCCTGTCGCAGCTGGCCGACGGTACCGAGCTGAACCCGGTGCGGGTGGGAACCGCCGCCCTCGATCATCTGGCGTCGGCCGTTGAGTTCGAGGCCGGCCAGATCGCCATGGAGAGCCCGGACGGCCCTGTGGTTGTGGCTCGCACCGAGGTCG
Organism: Acidimicrobiales bacterium; assembly: GCA_013003325.1. Lineage (GTDB taxonomy): Bacteria > Actinomycetota > Acidimicrobiia > Acidimicrobiales > SZUA-35 > JABDIY01. Next base: position 3,096 of record JABDJU010000199.1, on the reverse strand, counting down.
AGCCCGACTACGAGAGCACCCTGACCAGCCCGCTGTCGGTCGGGGCCCGCGACGTGGGATTCGTGGTCCTGTCCCGGGACCATCCGTTCAGATCCGACGAAGTCAGTCACGTCGAGGAGATCCTCCAGCCGGTCGGCCTGGCCTTCGCCAATATCCTTCTGCTGCAAGACATCGCCCATCGGGCCATCCAGGAAGAGCGCATTCGACTGGCCCGGGAGCTGCACGACGAGATCGGGCCGTCCCTGGCGTCGCTCGGCCTGTCCCTCGACATGGTGATGCTGCAACACCCCGGCAACGAGCAGCTGGCCGGTCACCTGACCGGGCTCCGCACCAACGTCACCGACCTGGTCGAGGAAGTGCGCGATACGGTCGCCGGGCTGCGCGCCACGGAGCCGGTCAGCCTGCACGAACAAGCCGTCGTCCTGTGTGCCGAGGAGCCCGACCGCCTTCCGAAAGTGACCACCGCCCTACGGGAGAACCGGCCCCCACCGGTGGAGATCGGTGAAGAAGTCGCCTCGATCATGGCCGAGGCCGTCCGCAACGCTCGCAACCACGCCGACGCCCACATGGTCACGATCAACGGCTACGTCAACCACGAAAACGGGGAGGTGTCGATCACCGACGACGGCCAGGGCTTTGATGTCAAGCGGGACTTCAAGGGTCACTACGGCATCGTCGGAATGCGCGAGCGGGCTGAGAAGATCGGGGGCCGCTTCGACGTCCGATCGTCACCGGCGGGGACAACGGTGACGATACGATGGGGAACCGTATGATCCGCGTAGTCATCGCCGACGACCACCAACTGCTGCTCGAAGGCATCTCCCAGGCACTCGACCTCCTGCCCGACATTTCCGTCGTGGCCACCGCCCAGGACGGCGAAGGGCTGGTCTCGGCCGTCACCTCGGCAACTCCCGACGTCATCGTCATCGATCAGGAAATGCCAAAGCTCACCGGTGTCGGGGCCCTGAAGAAGCTCGGCTCCCCTCCCCCGGCCATCATCGTCACGATGCACGCCGACGAGGAGCACCGCAGCCAGGCCGAAGCGGCCGGTGCGGTCGGATTCCTGTCCAAGTCGGCGCCGCTGCCGACGCTGGCCTCAGCCGTTCGGGCCGCCGCCGCCGGCGAGGTATTCATCGAACAGGTAGGTGGGACCTCGATCCTCGACGACTATCAGGAGGCCAAGCTCGACCCGGGGGCGGCCGCCCTCACTGCCCGGGAACGGGAGCTCCTCGGCCTCCTCACTCAGGGGGTCTCATCGACCGAAGAGCTGGCCGACCGCCTCTACATCTCTCAGAAGACGGTCAAGAACCACCTGGCCAGCATCTACGAGAAGCTCGCCATCAGCGACCGCGCCCAGGCCGCCGTCGAAGCCATCCGACTCGGCATCGGCAAGCGCTAAGCAGTCGGAGGCGCCCGGCAAGGGATCAGCCGATGAGAATGTCGAATTGGTCGACGACCTCACCATCTACCGTGACGAAGCGTCCCAGTCCGCGCCGGGCGTCGCCATCGACGTGCACGGTGATGAACAGCGCACCGAAGGTGGCGCCCTGGTCCGAGGTGTAGATCTGCGCCCACTCGGGGCAGCCGTACGGATAGGTGGTTGGGAGGCAACGTTCTTGATCGCGGACCGACCTCCCTCCCAAGCCATTGACGATTGCGAATGTTTGACCCGGCTCGACGACTTCTAAGAATCGGTCGTCGACCGCGACCGTCTGGCGCGACATGTCCGACAGGGTCTTGGTTCTCGAGTACGAATGCTCATGGCCCGTCGTGATGATGGCTCCGGCGCGCCTGGCCTCCTCGTAGTCACCCCATCCTTGTTCATCAGGCTTTCCGCCCACCTGCATCTCGAATTGGTTGAAATGCCACCCGGCAAATCGCCATACCGCCTCGGGCGCCCTCCGGAACCCGGTAGAAATGTGCCGAGCATCGCCTCCCTCTTTGCTGAAGACGAATCGGATGTTCTGGTACGTGAACGCATAGCTAGCGCTCTCGACCGACCCAACGTCGATGTCGACCTCCATCGAGGCGAGGCGGTCACGGAAGAAGCCGTCGTACTCGGCCCACTCGTCATGGTTGCCGTCGGCCCCTACGTAGGGAAACTCTCGCCCCAGAACCTCGTCGATCGCATTGCGCCACGCCCGGGTCGGACCGGTCTCGTAGCTGAAGTCGCCGTTGTGCACGACCATGTCGGCACCCTGGTCGGCGATGAGCGCCAGGACGTCCCGAAACGAGGACTCATCGTCCGAATCACCAATGAAGGCGATCGTAAACCCGGCGGGTGGGAGAACCGGCTCCACGGGCGCAGGCCGGTCCCGAGCTATCACGAGCACGCCGCCCAAAACGATGAACCAGAGTAGACCGCGCCATCGCAGCGGCTTACCGGGATTCACAGAGCCATTTCGGGACACTCATTACAGCGTAGGAGCAATTCAGCTCGGCATTCGGAAAGCGCTAGACCGTCGACAGTCGACCGTTGACAGTCGACCAATCAGAAAAACCCCCGGCAAGCCGGGGGTTCTTCCTTGTCTAGTTGGCTGGCCTTACTTGAGGCTCTCGTTGACCTTCGAGAAGGTACCCGAGGTGTTCTCACCGACCTGCGTGATGACCACGATCGCTACGACGGCGATGAGGACGAGCAGGAGGGCGTACTCAACGAGGCTGGCGCCTTCGTCGGCGGCCATCTTGTTCTGGAACTTGACCCAGAGATCGAGCATTGGTCTCTCCTATGTTGCGAGCTATCCCTCACATCATCGGTTATATGCTTTTCGCGTTCCATAGGTCGTGCGACCCAAAGAAATCAGCCGGTTTCGGACAGCAGCACGTACTCGTCGTCCCGGTACCGCTCGGCCCACCCGGAAGCCGCCAGAACCTCCTGCAGGCCGCTCTGGTCCGCCGATAGCAGCGCCTGGGTGATCCCGTACCGCTCGAACACCTCTCGCCACAGCGGCAGACCAGCCCGGGTGTCGGCGAACTGCTCGAACCGCTCCGCCCCATACAACTCGGCCCGGTCGTCGGTGTAGACGAGGCGGCCAGGCCACTCCGCCCAGATCAAATAGCCGCCGACGGCGTCGCCGTGAAACACCGGGCCGTCTT
>JABDJU010000164.1 GCA_013003325.1 Acidimicrobiales bacterium | reverse complement strand
GGGAAGCCCGACCGCGAGAGCGCACAACTCACGCCGGCGAACAGGTCGAGCGCCGGGCCCCCGTGCCGGGTGCGAGACACGACGGTAGGTCCATAGCGTTCGGCGATCGGCACAAGGTCGGTTGCGGAGAACTGGTAGTCGTCGGCGCCAATGCAAGGTCCGCAGAACGTGAACCGTTCGCCGTCGGGGGCCGCGGCGACCACCATCACCGCCGCTTTCTCGATGATGCCCGCCATCAGACCACGCCATCCGGCGTGGACTACGGCCAGAGCCTGCGACGAAGAGCCGGCGGCGGCGATGACAACAGGGGCGCAGTCGGCGACGGTCACCGCAAGCGGAGCGTTCGGCAGCTCGGTGAAGGCGCCGTCGGCTTCGCTTCCCGACCGCGCTCCGGGAGCGGTGACGATCACGATCTCCTCACCGTGCACCTGGCGCAGCCAGGTCAGCGGTACGGGGTCGCCCCAGAACAGGGCCAGGCGCTGCGCGAAGTCGGGTTCGGTGACCCGCAGCGAGCCGTCGTTGCGATCCGAGATGGTGATCTCTATGCCGGTGCCGCCGTGGAGGGGTCGGCTGAGGGTCCGGGCCATGCCCGCCCGGTCTACTTCAGGAAGCTCGGAACGTCGAAATCGTCGTCGAGATCGTCGTCGTCGTTGGCGAAGACGTCGATGGCTTGCCGTGTGCGACCCTGATCGGCAACACCGGCGCTCTCGTCGAGGAAGGCGTCGTAGCGGCCACCAGCGCTGGCACTGGCTCGGGTGGCACCGCCGCCGGTGGGAGCGGCGTAGGAAACGGCCCGATCCTGGCTCGGCTCACCGTCCCAGCGGTCGAAGCCGGCCGCGATCACGGTGACCCGGATCTCTTCGCCCATGTTCTCGTCGACCACGGTGCCAAAGATGATGTTGGCTTCGGGATGGGCGACATCGTGAATGATTTCGGCCGCCTCGTTGACCTCGAAGAGGCCCAGTTCGCTGCTGCCGGCGATGGAGAGGAGAATACCTCGGGCCCCCTCGATCGAAGCCTCGAGCAGCGGGCTCGCGATGGCCGACCGGGCTGCGCTCAGCGCACGCCCCTCCCCTGCTGATTGTCCGATGCCCATCAACGCCGAACCGGCATCGGACATGATCATCCTAACGTCGGCAAAGTCGGTGTTGATCAGACCCGGGGTGGTGATGAGGTCGGTGATTCCCGAGACACCTGACAGCAGGATCTCGTCGGCCATCTTGAAGGCGTCGATCATGCTGGTGCGCTCGTCGGCGATGGACAGCAAACGATCGTTGGGGATGACGATCTGGGTATCGACCTTTTCCTTGAGCCTGGCGATCCCGCTCTCGGCTTGAGTGGCCCGCCGGCGTCCTTCAAACCCGAAGGGTCGGGTGACGACGGCGATGGTGAGCGCACCCTGAGTCTTGGCGATCTCAGCGATCACGGGCGCGGCGCCGGTTCCGGTGCCACCGCCTTCGCCGACGGTGATGAAGACCATGTCGCCGCCTTCGAGAGCAGCGGAAATCTCTTCGCGATGTTCCTCGGCGGCCTGTTGACCGATCGCGGGGTCAGACCCCGCTCCGAGGCCCCGGGTGAGCTCCCGACCGATGTGGATCTTGGTCTCCGCATCGTTCATGAGCAGGGACTGCGCATCGGTGTTGACCGAGATGAACTCGACACCGCGCATGCCGGCGTCGATCATTCGGTTGACGGCGTTACAACCTCCGCCGCCGACGCCGACGACTTTGATGACCGCCACGTAGTTCTGTGTGTTCATTCCGATGCGAGTCCTTATCTGGGTGTTGGACAGATCACAGGGTGTAACGCTAGTGCCTTGTGAGGGGGTTCGCAGGGCTCACGCACTACGAACACTCTGTCAGATCGGCCAGACCGTCCCGCGGATTACCTTTTTCACCAATTCTTGACAAAGCCGGAGCTGAGGGAACTGTGAGATCGATTTCGTGCACGCACCTCATATCCACCGAAAGCAAGAGTGTCTCCAGGCTCACGACCTTGGCCGCCAATTGATCGTCGTCGCCAAGAATGGCCCGGCCGCCCTCGGCGAGGCGGAGGGCCAGTTGGTCGCCGGTGACGATGACGTCGGTGACCGCAGCGCGGACCGGAGGAGTGATCTCGTCCATCAGGCGCAGGACCGCGGTCGAACCGGGTGGAGCCGGGTCGCCGGGAACCCCGGTCGCCTCCAGACCGATGACCGGCAGGAAACCATCGGGGGCGACATCTGAAGCACGCACCTGCCGCCCATCGTCGTCGACGAGCACAAAGCCCCCGTTCGACCGCAACGCCATCGTGGGCTCACGTTCGGTCACCTCGATCTGCACCGTGCCATCGAGATGACGGGTCACGGTGGCGGTCCGGATGGCGGGAATCGACTCGACCCGGTCGGTGATCGCCTCGGCGGGCAGATCGACCAGCGGAGATCCCATCGGAACCGAAGCCGCGGCGAGGATCTCGTCGACCGCCACCGCGTCAGCGCCTCTGACCGAGACCGAATCAACGTCGAGAAACGGCGACCGAATCGCTGTGATACCGGCGGCGGCGGCGGCGGACAGCGCGATCAGCACGACGATGACGCTCTTGCGTCGCTGACGCCGCGCCGCCTTCACCTCGGCGGTACGGGCGGTGAGGTTGCGGGCGCCTATCTGCGCACGGTTGCCGGGCTTGCGACCGGTCTTGGACGACGCTCGCTTCTTGGCTGGCCCTCGTCGCGCCGCCGACCGGGACGCGGTCTTCTTCGAGGTCCGTTTCGACGCCCTTTTCGCCGGCTTTTTGGTCGCCTTCTTCGCAGCTGCTCTCTTGGCCCCCTTCTTGGCTGCTGATTTCTTGGCTGCTGATTTCTTGGCGCCCTTCGCCACCCGCTTCTTGGTCGCCTTCTTCGCTGCGGAACGTGGTTTGGTCGTCGCGCTCATCACGTGCTCCGCTCTTGAGCCGGTCCGAACCCGATCAGACGGTTCTCCACTTTCAGCTCCACACCGAACCGGTCGGCGACGACTCGTTGGACATGCTGTATCAAGGCTTCCACGTCGTCGGCCCGTCCGCCGGGATCTGCCTGAATGAAGTTGGCATGTTTGGCGGAAACCTCGGCCGAACCGATCCGGAATCCCTTGAGCCCGCACTCGTCGATCAGACGGCCGGCCGAATCGCCGGGAGGATTTGCGAACACCGAACCGGCGTTCTGTCCACCCGGTTGATGAGCTCTTCTCCACGAGACGATCTCACTGAGTTCGGCGGAACTTTCAGCGGCACGGTCCGGGTCTCGGACCAGGCGAAGTTCTGCGAACAGCACGATGTCATCGGGCCCGATGTTGCTGCGGCGATAGCCGAAGCCGCACTCTTCGGCGGACCGCATCGTCGGCCCCCCGGTCCGGAGGTTGAAGACCGAAACACGCTCGACCGTCGCCGCCATATCAGAACCGTGGCCCCCCGCGTTCATCCGAACCGCTCCCCCGATCGTGCCGGGCACGCCGACGGCCCACTCGAAGCCGGTCAGCCCAGCCGCCACCGCCTGACGGGCGAGGCGAGGCAACATACAGGCTCCGCCGGCGATGACCCGGACGCGGGGGACTCCATCTGTGGTCGGTGGGGTCGATTCGATCTCGACCGAGGCAAATTCGGCACCGAGCTGGATCGCCACCCCGGGAAACCCCGAATCGCTGACGAGGAGATTGCTGCCGGCGCCGACCACCAAGAACGGGGTGTTTCGGGGAACCAGTGACCGCACCGTCTCGAGGTCGCCGACCGAATCGATCTGCACCAGAACCGAGGCTGCTCCCCCGACTCGGTACGTGCTCAACTCCCCGATCGATGCGCCGTGCCGGACGCGGCCTGGCAGCCTCGCTGCCAGCTCGTCGGTCCACACGATGGACTCACCGCTCACGGCGTAGTCCTCAGGGCATCGAGCAAGGACTCGACGATCGAGGGCAGATCGCCGGCGCTTAGGAGGAGACAGAGATCACCGGACTGAGCCAATTCGGCCAGAGCCGCCGGTACTTCGGCCGGCGTCCCGACTCGGACAAGAGCCGTTCGGGGGTGGCGGCCCACCAGATCATCGAAGATCAAATCCGACGTGATTCCTGCGCGCCGGTCTTCGCCCGATGCGTAGATGTCGGTAAGAACCACCGAGTCGGCGGTGAGTAGGGCATCGGCGTAGGTGTGCCACAGCGCCTCGGTCCGACTGTAACGATGGGGCTGGAATGCCACATGTATGCGGCCGTCGCACACCTCACGGGCGGCGGCGATGGCGGCGACGATCTCTCCGTGCAGGTGGGCGTAGTCGTCGACGACCTGCACCCCTCCGCTCACCCCGCGCCGCTCGAAGCGCCTCCCGACCCCTTCGAAGCGGTCGAGAGCTGCAGCGGCAGACTCGAGGTCGAGGTCGAGCGCTGCAGCCACCGCGAAGGCGGCAGTGAGATTCAACGCGTTGTGCAGGCCGGGCAACCGCGGCTCGAGGCGGCGTTCGAATCCGTCGATCCGAACGGTCGCCGCCGGGGGGTCGAAGTGAAGACCGACGTCGCACCCCGCCACCTGCCCGTAGGTGACCAGCCGAGAGCGGTCGGCCTGGGTTCGATCGAGCGCCGCCCCAACACCCGGGTCGTCGGCACACACAACCGCTGCCCGCAGCCCGTCGTTGGTCAGGAAGGTGTCGAAGGCGGACAACAGACCGGCTTCGCCGCCATAGTGCTCTAGGTGGTCCGGCTCGATGTTGGTCACCACCGCGACCTCAGCCACGAGTTCGACGAATGTGGCGTCGCTCTCGTCGGCCTCGACCACCAACACCCCGCCCGGTTCGCCGAGCACGGCTCCGGGGACGGGCTGGTCCAGACCGAGGATCTTGCCTCCGACGATCGAGCTGATGTCGACACCGGCACCGGCCAGTGCCGCTGTCACCATCGACGAGGTGGTCGTCTTGCCGTGGGTGCCAGCGACCGCCACCGTGCGATGGATGTCTGTGATGGCTGCCAACACGTCGGCGCGGCGATGGACCGGGCGCCCAGTGAGCAGCGCAGCGGCCACCTCCGGGTGGTCATCAGGAACCGCGGTGGACCGGACCAGCACGGCCTCGTCGTCGATGTCGTCATAGCCGGCCCCGACGGTGACCCGGACGCCGAGATCGGACAAGGCGTCGAGGGTCGCCGATGGGCGCTGATCCGAACCGGACACACTGAGGCCGAGGTGAGCCAGCACCGCAGTGATCGGCGCCATCCCGGTTCCGCCGCATCCGATCACATGAATCGACGGCTTGGTCGTGAGGTCGATCGGCCGAGACATCAGGCCGTCGAGTCTTGCAGATGGGCGCGCACCAGTCGGGACACCTCATCGGCGGCCCGCCCGTGATCCACGTCGGGAATTGCAGCCCGCATGGTCGCCCTCCGGTCGGCTTCGAGCAACGGGTCCAGTCGGGCGGCGAGGTACGGTCCGTCGAGCTCGGCATCGTCGAGCACGATGGCCCGCCCAACCTTTTCCAGCTCGCGTGCGTTCGCCAGCTGGTGCTGTCGAGGGGCCGATGGCAGGGGCACGATGGCGGCGGGTAACCCAGCCACTGCGAGTTCGGCCACCGTGCTCGCCCCGCCCCGGGTGAGGGCCACGTCGGCGGCGAGCAGCAGGGACGGCATGTCGTCCTCGTAGGCGACGGTGCGATACCGCTCCGGGGAAGCACCATCGGGCGGCTGCAACGCTTCGGGGTTGCGCCGACCGACCACGTGGTAGATCGCCACCTCGGTTCGGTCGGCCCACCGCACGGCGAGGTCGCGAACCGCCGAGTTGACGCTCGCCGCACCCAGCGAACCGGCCCACACCGCCACCAGGATGAGATCGTCGTCGATGATGCCGAGCTGACGCCGAGCCTCCCGCCTGCGTTCGGGGGACGAATCGGACAGGGCATCGGAGACCGCACGACGGATCGGATTGCCGGTGAGCACTCCCTTGGGGAGGTCGGTTGGGGGGAAGGGAAGGGCGCACGCCTGCGCAAACCGGCCGACGACGCGGTTCACGGCGCTGGCCCGGGCGTTCTGCTCGGTGACGACCACGGGTATGCCGAGCGAGCGAGCAGCCATGCTCGGGGCGAACGCGGCGAAGCCGCCCAGACAGAGCACCACCTCTGGGTTTCGGCGTTTCAGAAGGGCACGGGCCTGCAGCTGACCCTTGAGGAGTTCAGCGATGCTCTTCACGGCTGCAATCCCGATCTTGCGGGGGATCCCCCGGCCGGGCAGGGTGTCGAGGCTGAAGCCGGCGGCGGGCACCAACGTTGCCTCATTGCCGCGGGTGGAGCCGACGAAGCCGATGTCGGTGGGTGCCAGGCCGGTCCGCACCAGCGCCTCGGCCACAGCGATCCCCGGGTTGGTATGACCAGCCGTGCCGCCTCCGGCGATGAGGACGCGACGCCGCTCAGGCCCGGCCACGGCGAGCGACCCCCACCAACAATCCGCTGGCGAACAAGGTGGTGACCAGGCTTGATCCGCCAGCCGACACGAACGGCAGCGGCTCGCCGGTGATCGGCATGAGACCGAGCGCCATGCCGATGTTCAACGTCGCCTGGGTCACGATCCAAATGGTCAACCCCGCAGCGAGGTTTCGACCGAAGGCGTCGGGAGCCCTCAACGCGGCGGTGAATCCGAGGTAACCGAGCAGACCGAAGGCCAGCACGAGACCGAGCGCGCCGATGGCGCCCAGTTCCTCGGCGACCACGGCGAAAATGAAGTCGGTCTGGGCCTCCGGCAAGAATCCCCACTTGGCCCGACTTCCGCCGAGACCGCGGCCGAAAAGCCCGCCCGAGGCGATTCCGATCTGGCTCTGGACGGTCTGCAGACCGATTCCGTCGGCTGTTGCCCACGGGTCGAGGAAGGCAAACACGCGGGCTCGCCGGTAGGGGGCGCTGTAGGCGAGTGCGGTGGCCCCGAACAGTCCGGCCAGGCTCCAACCGAGCAGGTGGGGGGTGTGGGCCTTGGCAACGAACAGCATGAGGACGGCGACGGTGCCCATGATGATCGGAGTCCCCAACTTCGGTTGGAGGATGAGCAGGGCCGAGTACATCACCACCAGCGCAATCACTGGACGGATGGTTCGCTCCGGAAGGTGCATCTGGGTCTCCCTGGAGCCAAGGATGCGCGCCACCATCAAGATCAGGGAGAGCTTGGCCAGCTCCGCCGGCTGGATCACGACCGGCCCGAGGGCGAGCCAGCGGCTTGAGCCGTTCGCCGACGACCCGACGCCGGGGATCAGAACGGCCACGAGCAGCACCGCGCTCAGAATTCCTGCCGGGATGGCCAATGGCTTGATCCGTCGATAGTTGAATCGGCTTCCGGCGATGAACGCGGCAGCCCCGATCACCGCATAACGAAGCTGGCGCGAGAAGGTGTAGAACGGTGACTTGTCGAATTGGTGAACCGACGACACCGACGTGGCCGAGAGCACCATCACAAGGCCGAACAGGGTCAGTCCGATGACCAGGATCGTGATCGACCACCCCAGTCGTTCCCCTACCGCCGTCGCCGGCAGTTTCGGGGTGCGTTGGGGTCGCCAGCTACCGGCCCGGCGGAGCCAGTCGGCCATCGACGGCGACGGCGGCCGGGCGCTGGCGCGACGTTTGGGCCGAACGCTTTGGCGGGTCTGACCCCGGTTGATCCGATCCGGGGTCTGACCCCTTTGGGCGTTGCGAGCGGTCGCCTTGCGGGCCGGCGGCTTACGAGCGGTCGCCTTGCGGGCACTGGGCTTCTTGGTCGTTGTGGTGCGAGCCACGGTGGCTTTGGCGACCCGCTTCTTGGGGGCTCGCTTCGCCGCCGAGCGACCGACGGCCTGCTTCTTGGCGACCCGCTTCTTGGGGGCTCGCTTTTTGGCGACGCGCTTTTTGGCCACGGCCTTCTTGGCGGCCGGCTTCTTGCGAGCGCGTCGGGTCGCCGGGGGGCGGGTTTCGAGCCGCGTGCTCATGGGCTCAGCTCCACCGCCGACACCCAGTCGGCATAGAACAGTCCCAATGCGACGGTGGTGAGCCCTCCGGCGATCAGCCAGAAACGAATGATCACCTTGGTCTCGGCCCATCCTTTCAGCTCGAAGTGGTGATGCACGGGGGCCATTCGGAAAAGCCGCTTCCCGTCGGTGGCCTTGAAGTACACCACCTGCAGCATCACCGACAACGTCTCGGCCACATAGATGCCTCCGATGATCGGCAACAGAAGGTGGGTGTTCGTGAGCAACGCCAGCGCCGCCAAACCCGTACCGATCGCCAACGATCCGGTATCACCCATGAAGATCTCGGCCGGTGCGGCATTGAACCAGAGGAACCCGGCCAGCGCTCCGACCATCGCGACACCGACGACGGCGAGGTCGAGGGCGTGAGGCACGTCGTACAACATCGGCCGGGTTTGAGCCTGTCGAAAGATCCAGAAGCCGATCAGCACGTAGGCGGCGAAGGAGAAGATCCCCGATCCTGCGGCCAGCCCGTCGAGACCATCGGTCAGATTGACGGCGTTGCTGCTGCCGATGACCAGGAGAACCGCCCACAGCACCCAGCCGACCGTGCCGAGATCGAGTGAAGTGAATCGTGTGAAGGCCAACTCGGTATGGGTGCTGGTCCACACCTGAACGGCGATGGCGAACCCGAACGCCACTGTCAGCAGTCCGAGCATCTTCATTCGGCTCGTCAAGCCGAGATTGCGCTCGCTGGTGACCTTGATCCAGTCGTCCAGGAAGCCGACGAGGCCGGCGCCGGCGATGGCGGCGATCGCCAGAAGACCCGAGCGCGTGAAGATGCCTCCGATGAGGAGGTGGCTCACGAAGTAGCCGGCGACCGCTCCGAACACGATCGCCAACCCGCCCATCGTCGGAGTTCCGGCTTTGACCTGGTGGCCCTGCGGCCCGTCGGTGCGGATCGGCTGGCCGATCCGCCGCTTCATCAACAAATCGATGAGCAGGCGGGTGCCGAGCGCGCTGAGGGCGAAGGCGATTCCGGCTGCGGTCAGAAGTCGGATCATCGACTCACCACCGGACCTTCGCCAGCGCCGACGCCGCCGCCGATCGATCATCGAACTCAAGCACTTGGTCACCGATCGTCTGCGTGGTCTCGTGGCCCTTGCCGGCGATCAGCACCACATCACCGGCATCGGCTGCTGCGATCGCGGTGTCGATCGCCTCCTGCCGGTCCGGTACCACCGTGGGTGCAGAACCCGATGGCATGCCACCGAGTATCTGGGTGATGATCGCCTGTGGATCCTCGCTCCGGGGATTGTCGGAGGTCACGATTACGTGATCGGCGTCGGCTGCTGCCACCGCCCCCATCAGCGGACGCTTCTCACGATCACGATCGCCGCCACAGCCGAAGACCAGATGCAGCTTGGCCCCGTCGGCGGTTGCGGTACGACATGCGGCAAGCGCCGCCCGAAGGCTGTCGGGGGTGTGGGAATAGTCGACGACCACCCGGAACGGCTGGCCGATCGAAATCCACTCCATGCGGCCGGGCACAGGGTCGATCGCTCCGAGCGCGTCGGCGACATCATCGGCGCCGAAGTCGAGCACTTGCAGGATGGTGGCGGCACACACCGCATTGGACACGTTGTGGCGCCCCGACAGCTGCAGGGTTACCGGCCGTCCCTGCCATTCGAAGCGGCTGATCGGGCCCTCCAGGGCCAGGTCCACAGCATCATTCAGCGAGTACGGGTGGGAGCCGGGAACTCGATCGAGTAGGAGCCGACCGTGGGGATCGTCGGCATTGATGACCGCCTCACGGGCCCGATCATCCTCGAAGAGCCTGGCCTTGGCCTCGAAGTAGGCAGCCATCGACGGATGGAAATCGAGGTGATCTCGCGAGAGGTTCGTGAAGGCGGCGACCTCGAACCTCATGCCGTTGACCCTGTGCAGCTCAAGCGCGTGACTCGACACCTCCATGGCCAAGTAGCGCACGGCCTTCCCGCGCAACTGAGCGAGCTTGGCGAAGAGTTCCGGGGCTTCGGGCGTGGTCCGCGCTCCCGACAGCGTTCCCAATACTTCAACCGACTCGCCGAGCCTCGACAGCATCGAGCCGAGCATGTGAGTCACCGTCGTCTTGCCATTGGTGCCGGTCACCCCGACCACCGTGACGTCACGCTCGGGGTGGCCGTAGACGGCTGCGGCGGCGGGACCCATGAGGCGCCGGGTATCGCTGACGATCAGCTGTGGCAGGTCGATGTCGAGTCGCCGCTCGACCAGCAGAGCCGCAGCCTCTCGATCGTTTGCGGCGGTGGCAAAGTCGTGCCCGTCGACCCGTTCGCCGGGGACGCAGGCAAAAAGTGCGCCAGGTCGAACCTGCCGAGAATCATGGCAGACGCTGGTGACGAGCGTCGATCCACCCACGACCCGTCCACCGACCTCTTCAGCCACGTCGACCAAAAGCGCACCAACCGGGCTCATCCGGAGCTCTCCGTGGTGTCCTCGGCCGGTAGCTCTGCCGGCGGGGCGGCGGACTCCGAGGTCTCGCTTGGTTCCTCCGGAGCCTCTTCGTCGGATGTCGCGCTGGCTCTCGGTCCATCCTGGGCGATGGCGGGTGTACCTCGAACCCTGGCCCTGGTCTCGCGCCATCCCGGGACGTCGTCGTCACCCCCGGCGGGAGCGATGTTGAGCACCCGCAAGGCGTACTGGGCGATCTTGGCGAAGGCCGGGGCGGCGGCGGTGGTCGCACTGGTCGCTGTGCGAGGCTCGTCGACGACGAGCACGACGGTGAGTTCGGGCGCTTCGGCGGGCACCAGGCCGCCGAAGGTGGTGAGGTAGCGACGGTCATTCTCGGTGCCGTAGGTCAGCTTGCCGCTCCCGTTGTCGAACACCTTCCACGCCGTCCCGGTCTTGCCGGCGACCGAGTAGCCCTCGATCCGGGCCTTCGCGCCCGTCCCGGCATCGCCGGTGACCGCGGTCAGCATCGCCAGGGTCTCCGAAGCTGCTTCGGGGCTGATCACCTGAGGTTGGTCGGCCGGGGTCGCGCTATCGACGACGAGCCGCAGGGGGGTGAACCGTCCGTTGTTGCCCACAGTATTGAAGGCGCCTGCGAGCTGCATCAGGTTTACCGTCATGCCCTGACCGATCACGATCGAGCCGGCATCGCTCCCCTTCCACTCGGCGGGGGCGCGAAGTCGGCCCCGCGATTCACCCTTGAGATCGAGCCCGGTGAGCTGACCGAACCCGAAGGCGGTCGCGTACTCGTAGTACGTCTGGGAGCCCATCTGCTGTGCGAGCGTGATGGTGGCCACGTTGCTCGACTGACCCATGGCATCGCTCAGCGTCATCAGCTGGTCCTCGTGGCCCGGGTGGTCGAAGAACTCTTTGTCGGACACCCACACCGACTCGGGAACCATCAACTCGTCGTCGGCCCTGTAATCGAGGGAATCGGCGGCGGCGGCGAACGAGACGACCTTCATGACCGAACCCGGCTCAAAGGTGTCGATCGCAGCACGGTTGTACGAGGCGACTCCGCAGGTGATCTCACTGGTTCGCTCGACCGAGGCCATCGCGTAGACTTCGCCGGTCCTCGGGTCACTCACGATCGCCGACGCGCTCCGAGCACCGAGGGTCTCACACGTGTCCTGCAGGATCGCCTCGGTCCCGAACTGGATCCGATGGTCGAGAGTCAGGGTCAAGTCGTAGCCACGCACCGCCGGCTGGACGGATCTCTCGCCCACGCTGATCGAACCGAACCGTCCCCGCTCGTACTTCTCGATCCCAGACGTGCCGCGCAGGATGTCGTCGTATTGAAGTTCGAGACCCGAACGGCCACGCTCGTCGGGGTCGACCCGTCCAATGACGGGACGGGCCAGCTCACCGGCGGGATACAGCCGGTCTTCCTGAGGCCGGATGACGATGCCGGTGAACGCACCGGAGGACTCTTCGTCGGCCACCAACTCGCGGATGCCAGCGAGGGCCTGGGCGTCGGCGGTGGTTGCGACAACGTTGTAACGATCTCGGGGCGAAGCGGGCAACAATCTGGTTTCGAGATCGGACGCCTCCGTTTCCAACAGCGGGGCCAGGAGCGAAGCTGTCCACTGGGGATCCTCGACCAATTGAGGATCGGCGATGATCTGCTGGGTCGGCGTGGAGGCAGCGAGCACAAACCCCTCCCGGTCCAACAGACGCCCGCGATAGCCGGCGATCGGCCGGGTTGCGGTGCTTTGGTCTTCGGCCAGGTCTCGGTACCGCTCGGGCCGAACCGCCTGCAGGTCGACCAGCTGGGCGGCGTAGATCACCATGATGACGAAGAAAGTGGCGAGCACGACGAAGATCTGCGGATGATCAGCGAACAGCGATCGCGTGGAACGGGAACGGGCGCTCATGGAGCAACCGGCCGAGTGGCCACGAGATAGACCGGCCGCACCGCTCGGACCATTCCCAAGCGGCGGGCCCGTTCGACGATCACTTCTGGCGACGATGCCTCGACGACCTGTCGATCGAGTAGCGCGAGGTCATTTTCGAGTCGGTTCAGTTCGATCTGGATCCGGTCGACCTCGGCCTGGGTCTGGACCAGCTGTGCCTGCACGAGGGCAGCGCCAAAGAACGCGCCGACCAGGAGCAGCAGCGACGCGATGACCAGCCGGCGCCGACGGGTTCGGCTGCGCAGGGCTGCAACGTCGACCAGGAAGATCGGTGGACGGCCACCACCCGATGTCCTGGCCAATGTCTTGGGCGATGTCTCGGCCTTTGTCGATGGGCCCTTTGCGCCGGCTGACTTCTTGGCCGAAGGGCGCGCCGGGAGCTTGACCGCGCTCATGCCGCAACCCGTTCGATGGCGCGCAAACGAGCGCTGCGGGATCGTGGGTTGCGCTCCTGCTCGTCGCTCGACGCGGTGCGGGAAGCCGGCCGCAGGAGACGAAACGGCGCGGCTTCCTCCGGCACCGGCAGATGCACCGGAGTCGTGGAGGTCGTGAGCTCACGAAAGACGCCTTTGACGATCCGATCCTCACCGGAGTGGTAGGTGAGAACGACGCCGCGGCCATTGGGAATGAGCCTCCCCAGCGCGGCCCGCAATGCCGGCTCGAGGATCGTCAACTCGTCGTTCACCGCGATGCGCAATGCCTGGAATGTTCGCTTCGCCGGATGGCCGCCGGTTCGGCGGGTGGCCGCCGGGATGGCCGCCACGACGACCTCGGCCAGCTGGACTGTTCCTCGGATCGGCCGGGCGGCAACGATCGCCTTGGCAATCCGTCCGGCGAAGCGTTCGTCGCCACCGGATCGGATGATCGAGCTCAGTTTGGGCTCGGACCACTGGTTCACGATCGTGTCGGCGGTGAGGGCCGCATCGGGGTCCATCCGCATGTCGAGCGGTCCGTCATGGCGGAAGCTGAACCCGCGTTCGGGTATGTCGAGTTGGGGTGAGCTCACGCCCAGGTCGAAGAGGAACCCGGAGATGTCGGCGATCCCGGCTCGGTCGAGGAGGTCGTTCAGGCGATCGAACCGGCCGGCGAGGACGACGGCCCGGTCACCGTATGGCGTCAGCCGTTCCTGGGCAGCCCGTCGAGCCTCGGGATCCTGGTCGACTCCCACGACGCGGAGGTGCGGAGCTGCGTCCAGCAGCGCGGTGGCGTGACCAGCCCCCCCGAGGGTTGCGTCGACGACTATGCCCCGAGGTACTGCAGAGAGAATCTCGACCGTCTCGCTCACCAGAACCGGGGCATGGTCGAACCAACTGGGCGTCATGGGTCATGCCGGCGTCACCCTTTGAAAGTTTCGGTCATCGGTTGCCCCTCGGGAGCCGGACGTACGTCAGGATGTCTCCCTGAGCGCACTTGAGGGGTAACGGGCGGAGTTGTGGGGCAGAAGTACCCTTCCCCGATCCCCGAGAAGCAACCGATGACCGAACGAGGT